>JASHQO010000027.1 GCA_030039105.1 Xanthobacteraceae bacterium | reverse complement strand
ACTCCGGCGTCTTGTCCTTGAACACGGCCGAGCCGGCGACGAAGGCGTTGGCGCCGGCGCGCGCGGCATCCGGCGCCACTTCGGGCGTGATGCCGCCGTCGATCTCGATGTCGATCGAGCGCGCGCCCGCCATGGCGCGCAAGTTGCGTACCTTGTTGAGCGCGTCGGCGATGAACTTTTGGCCGCCGAAGCCCGGATTGACCGACATCACCAGGATCAGGTCGACCAGGCCGATGACGTGCTCGACCGTGCTCTCATGGGTGCCCGGGTTCATGGTCACGCCGACTTTCTTGCCGAGCGCGCGGATCGCCTGCAGCGAGCGATGAATGTGCGGGCCGGCCTCGACATGCACGCTGATGACGTCGGCGCCCGCCTTGGCGAAGGCTTCGAGATAGGGATCGCACGGCGCGATCATCAGGTGCACGTCGAGCGGCTTTTTGGTGTAGGGGCGGATCGCCTTGACGATGTCGGGGCCAATGGAAATGTTCGGCACGAAATGGCCGTCCATGACGTCGACATGGATCCAATCGGCGCCGGCGGCATCGACCACGCGCACCTCTTCGCCGAGCTTGGCAAAGTCCGCAGCGAGGATCGACGGCGCAATGATAAGAGGGCGATGCACGGGATTCTCCTGATCGCAGCGTTCGCGTAACACGCCGCACCCAAGCCGGCAACGCAAGGCGATGACGCGCCGGCAAAACTTGCCGGTCACCGTGCCGCGGCGGCAGATTCTTCCAGTATCGCCATTCCCTGCAAATTGGAAAATCCTTGTTTATCAATAATTTGTGTGGCGGCCTTGATTTTGCATCGAGCCACGTCGGGCCGCGCCCAAGCCGGCGCAGCGCCTGCCGTGCCGAGGAGTGTTTGATGTCTTCGTCGGTTGCTTCGAGTAACAACAATCCGTTTGCGCTGTGGCAATCGCTGCTGCAGCCGAGCTCCACCACGTCCGGTGCGCAATCCGACCCGCTCGCCACGCTGCTGGCAAGCCTGGATGACGGCGCAACAAGCGGCAGTGCGTCCTCATCATCGACGGGCACGACCGGCGCCTCGGGCAGCTCGTCGCCGCAGTTCAGCCCACAGACGCTGCAGGCGCTGTTCGAGCTGCAAGCCAACGCCGACGCGGTCGGTGGCTCGAGCGATCCGAACGCGTCGCAGCAGACGCAGCAGGGACAGGGCGGGGACGGCCCGCAAGGCAGCACGCAAAGCCTGCTCAATATGATGGAATCCGCCGACAGCGGCGCCACCAGCCAGACCACCAATAACGCCAACGGCTCGTCGACCACGACCATCACCTATGCGGACGGTTCGAGCATCTCGCTGACCACCGCTGCGCCGTCGGATGGCTCCGCATCGTCCGGCGACTCGAGCTCGCAGAGCGGCGGCGGCAACGTGGCGAACAACAACCTTCTCGAGCGTCTGATCCAGATGCAGGCGCAGCTAATCGCGCCACCGGCGACGCAAAACATCGCGACGGTGTAAGGCGCCCTCGGCACCGGGCTCGACCTGGACTTGACGAGGCCGGCGCTATAGGTCGTGACCTCCTGCAGAGGAGGCCATCGTGGCGCGCGTCGATACCATCGTGCTTGGAGCCGGCATCGTCGGCACGTCGATCGCCGTGCATCTGGTCAAGCGCGGCGTCGCGGTTGCCCTGGTGGACCGTGGCGGCGCCGGCGAGGGCACCTCCTACGGCAATACCGGCATCATCGAAGGCAACACGATTTTCCCGGCAGCGTTTCCATCCAGCCTGACGGCGCTGTTGCGCGTTGCGCTCAAGCGCGCGCCGGAAGCGAATTATCATTGGTCGTTCCTGCCGACGGTGGCGCCGTGGCTGCTGGCGTTCCGCGCCGCGTCACGGCCGGAGCGCTTGATCGAGACCGCAAACCTGATCCGGCCGTTGATGGCGCATGCCGTGGCCGAGCACGAGGCGCTGGCGGCGGAATCCGGCGCCGACAAATATTTTCGCCACACCGGCTGGCTGAAACTCTATCGCAGCGATGCGTCGTTCGCCGCGCAGGCTCGCGAGCTCGAGCTCGCCGCGCGTTTCAACATCGCCAACGTGCCGCTTGACGGCGCTGCCGCGCACGCGCTCGAGCCGTCGCTCAAGCCGGTGTTTCGCCATGCCGTGCATTGGACCGGGGCGGTGAGCGTGAGCAATCCGCTCGCCGTGACCCGCGCCTATGCGGCGCGTTTCGCGGCGCTCGGCGGCCTCGCCTTCAGCGGCGACGCGCGCACGCTGCATCGCAGCGACGGCCGCTGGCGCGTCGACACCTCCGCCGGTCCGCTCGACGCCGGCGAGGCGGTGGTCGCGCTTGGACCGTGGGCGCCGGATCTGCTGAAAGCCCTCGGCATCGATCTGCCGCTCGCGGTCAAGCGCGGCTATCACCGGCATTTCCAGCCGCGCGGCAATGCCGGCTTGAGCCGACCGATCCTCGACGCTGACAACGGCTATTGTCTGACGCCCATGGAGCAGGGCATCCGCGTCACGACCGGCGCCGAATTTGCCCGGCGCGACGCGCCGCCGACCCCGGAGCAGTTCGACCGCGTGCTGCCGCGGGCCCGCGAATTGTTCGATCTGGGCGACGCCGTCGAGCAAAAGCCGTGGCTGGGCTCGCGGCCGTGCTTTGCCGATTCCCGCCCCGTGATCTCGCGGGCGCCGGGGCAGGGCGGGCTGTGGCTTGCCTACGGCCACGGTCATTGGGGCCTGTCGCTCGGCCCGGCCACCGGCCGATTGCTCGCCGAGATGATGACCGGCGCAACGCCGTTCTGCGATCCGCAGCCTTATGCGGCGGAGCGGTTCAAGCCCTGACCGTCACTGCTTCGCTTCGCTCGCAATGACGTGGGCGCTCACTCGGGCGCTTACTCGTTGATCGTCTTGACGACGCTCGATTCCGGCCGGGTATTGTTGCTGGACGAGTACTTGTCCTGCGCCCGGACCATGTCGTCGTACTTCGACAGCGTCGTCACCGGCGCCTTCGGCACCATGTGCACGACTTTGAAGCCGTTGGCCTTGAGCTGGCGCAGCAACTCCGGCAGGGCCTCGGCGGTCGCGTGCTGGAAGTCGTGCATCAACAGGATGCCCTTGCCGTTTTTCTGCAACTTGGTGATCGCCGATTTCACCACGTCTTCGGGCTTGCGTATCTTGAAGTCGAAGGTGTCGATGTCGGTCGAGAAGATGGCGATGTTGCGGGTGCCGAGATAGGCCATCAGGTCGGCGGGCTGCTGCAGGTCGGGGAAGCGGAAGAACGGCGCGATCGGGCCGTCGACCGCCATATGCACGGCGCTGAAGCCCATCTCGATCTCATCCTTGGCTTTCTCGATGTCCTTGGCATATGGATTGCGCGCCAAGTCCTTGTGCGACCAGGTGTGGGTGCCGATGGTCATGCCGGCGGCGGCCACGACCTTCGACAGATCGGGACGCCAGGTGGCGTGCTCGCCGATCTCGAAGAAGGTGCCTTTGACGCACACGTCGGTGAGCGCCTTGATCACCATCGGCGTGTTGTCCGGCCACGGGCCGTCGTCGAAGGTCAGAACGACCTCGTGATCACGCAGGAAGTCGTATTGCTTGAAGTGCTCGGTGCCGAACGCCGGACCGCCGGTGGTGTCGATTTCGACGGTGCGGGCAAGCCCCAGGCCGTCGGGATTGGCGCAGGCGACCTTGGCTGGCGCCGCTGCCGGAGCGGCGCTTGGCGCCGGTGCCGCGCTGGGAGCGGTTGTTTGCTGGGCGGCGGCTCCGAACGCCGCGAGGCCGAGCGTTACCGACGCGCCAAAAACGATAACGAGAAGCCGCATTTAAGCCTCCGCACCAGCAGCCGTGACCCTATCTCTGACGCGCGGAGTGAAGGCGCAATCGGGTAGCGAGTCAACGAAAACGAGGCGGCGCGGCATTAATGTTACGAAACGTGGTTTCCGCGCCGGACCGGACTTCACCGTCTGCCGCGATCCGCTTGGATCAGCGGCCGAATTCGTCCTGCCAACTCTTCACTGCGCCGGGCCAGCGCAGCGCCGTCGCCGCAAACACACCGCGGCCAATGGCGCGCGCCACTACATTGGCGGCAAGCGCGCCGAGCCCGGTCAGGCTAACGTTTGCCTCGCCCAGCGGCCGGCGGCCGGTCGAGGCGGCAAACACGACGTCGCCGTCGAGCGGGGTATGCACCGGGTAGATCGCCCGCGGCAGGCCCGCCTGCGCCATCACCGCAAGGCGCTTGGCCTGGGCCTTGGTCAAGATGGCGTCGGTCGCGACTACGACCAACGTGGTGCTCTGTTGCGGCGTTCCCTTGGTCCGCGGTTCGAGCGCACCGGGCGGGAAAGGCGCCGGCCAGCCGCGTCCGCCGAACTCGCCATCGCGCTCGAAGGGCGCGGCCCAAAACCAGGGGCCTCGCTCGATAACGACGCTACCGACGGCATTAACCGCCGCGATCGCGCCGACCGTATGACCGTCCGGTGTCTGGGCCGAGGTAGAGCCGATGCCGCCCTTGTAGTTCACCGTGGTGGCGCCGGTGCCGGCGCCGACGCTGCCGAGGGCAAAGTCGGCTGCCGCAGTTGCGGCCGCGGCGTAGCCGAGCTCGCGATAGGGCGGATAGCGGCCCCAATCCTTGTCGCCGCCGTTGAGCAGGTCGAACAGGATCGCCGCCGGCACGATCGGCACCCGGGCGCTGCGCACGACAAAGCCGCGCCCTTGTTCCTTGAGCCAGGCCTGCGCGCCGGATGCGGCATCGAGGCCGAAGGCCGAGCCGCCGGAGAGAACGATGGCGTCGATGCCCTCGACGGTCTGCGCCGGATCGAGCAGCGCGGTTTCGCGGGTGCCGGGCCCGCCGCCGCGCACGTCGATCGAGGCGACCGCCGGCGCGTCGAACAGCACGACAGTCGCGCCGGAACCGAGGCGGCTATCGGTGCCGTGGCCGACTTTGACGCCTGCTACGTCGGTGATGAGGTTGCGCAACGCGGTCCTCGCAAAGTGCTTTAAGCGGAGACAATTTTTGCGGCAACGTCAACCGGTTGAGTGAAGTTCTTGAAGGAATCGTGAGCGCTGCCGGCGGCTACATCACATCCTCGCGGAACCGGCTTTTGCGCGCTTGCATGACCGCCGCGGCGCGGGCATGAGTGCGCCATGCACGATGTTACCACTTTGGCAGCGCTGCTCGCGGGCGCTTTGAGCTTTCTGTCGCCGTGCGTGCTGCCGCTGGTGCCGCCTTATCTGGTCTATCTGACCGGCACCTCGATCGAGAACCTGGCCGAGAGCAAAGCGGCGCCGCGGGGCCGCACCGTCCTCGCCGCGCTGCTGTTCGTGCTCGGCTTCACCACCGTGTTCGTGGCGTTCGGCGCCAGCGCCAGCGTCATCGGCGCACTTCTGCGCGCGTACTCCTACGTGCTCGGGAAAATCGCCGGCATCGTCATCATCGTCATGGGGCTGCATTTTCTCGGCGTAACGCCGATTGCGTTCCTGATGCAGGAGCGCCGGCTGCCGATGACGAAGCCGGCCGGCCTGTGGGGCGCCTATCTGATGGGGCTCGCCTTCGCCTTCGGCTGGACGCCGTGCATCGGCCCGATCCTCGGCACGATCCTGGCCTTCGCGGCGTCGGAGGCCACGGTGACGAAGGGTGCCGGCTTGCTCGCGGTCTATTCGCTCGGTCTCGGCGTGCCATTCCTTGTCGCCGCGGTTGCGGTCGAGTCCTTCGCCGCATTCCTCCAGCGCTTTCGCGCCAATCTCGGCGTCGTCGAAAAGGCGATGGGCGGTTTGCTGGTGCTGGCCGGCATCGCCTTCTTCACCGGCTGGATTGCCGACTTCGGCAGTTGGCTCTTGGAAGTGTTTCCCGATCTCGGCAGATACGCGACCTAAAAACGCTGAAGCCACGACGGCGGACTTCCTCGATAATCGTCATTGCGAGCGAAGCGAAGCAATCCGGGGTTACGGTGCCGCGCTGGATTGCTTGGTCGCTTCGCTCCTCGCAATGACGGGCGCTTGCTATTGCGTGCAGCCCGACGCCGGGCACTCGGCATAGCCGATCTTGCCGCTCGGGTCCTTGTTCCAGACGTACACTACGTAATCGAGCCGGGTGATGTCGCCCTTCTTGTCATAGGACAGGTCGCCGAGCACGGTCTTGAACGTCATGCCGGAATGCATCATGTCGGCGATCTTCTTCGGGTCGGTCGATTTCGCAGCGTCCGCGGCCTGCTTGATGATCTGCACGCCGGCGTAGCTATAGAGCGTGTAGGCTTCGGGCTCGAACTTTTTGGCGCGGAATTCGTCCACCACGGCCTTGGCTTGCGGCCGATTGCGCGGATCGGGGCCGTAGGTCATCAGCGTGCCGACCACGCCCGGGCCGCCGACCGACGCGAACTCGTCCGAGGTGATGCCGTCGCCGCCCATCAGCGGCGCGGTGACGCCCTGGTCGCGCATCTGCCGCACGATCAGGCCGCCTTCGGTGTAGAGGCCGCCGAAATAGACCAGGTCCGCGCCCGACTGCTTGATCTTGGAAATCAGCGCCGAGTAGTCCTTCTCGCCGGTATTGATGCCCTCGTACAGCACCTCGGTCATGCCGCCGGCCTTGATCGTCTTCAGCGTCTCGTCGGCGAGGCCCTTGCCGTAGGTGGTCTTGTCGTTGACGAAGGCGATCTTCTTGCCCTTGAAGTGGGCGAGGATGTAGTTGCCGGCGACCTTGCCCTGCTGGTCGTCGCGGCCGCAGGTGCGGAAGATGTTCCACATGCCGCGCTCGGTGACCGTCGGATTGGTCGAGGCCGGCGTGATCTCGACGATGCCGTTTTCCTGATAGACCTCCGACGACGGGATGGTGACGCCGGAATTGTAGTGGCCGATGACGAACTGAACGCCGTCGCCGGCGAATTTGTTGGCGACCGAGACGCCTTGTTTCGGATCGGAGACGTCGTCGCCGTATTCCACGGTGAGTTTCTTGCCGAGCAAGCCGCCCGACGCGTTGATGTCGGCGACGGCCTGGTCGACGCCGTTCTTCATCTGCGCGCCGGTCGCGGCATTGGGCCCGGTGATCGGGCCGCCGACGCCGAATTTCACCTGGGCTTTCACCTGCGCTTTCACCTGGGCGGTGACGGACGCGGCGAGCGCCAAGGCCAAGCCCAGCGCAAGGCCGAGCGTGAGGATGCGTTTCATCGTCATTCCCCTCAACTGGAGCCGAAAGGTTCGGATATACGGCGATGTTACGTCAAGGCGCGTTGCGGCGCCAGCGTAACGGCCCGTTCGGCCGATTGATCCAACGATATTGCGTCAGCATTTGCGCGACGCGGGCGGTGCGGAAGCCGATGAAACCCAGGCCCAGGCAAACGACGGCGTCGACAATGTAATAATGAAGCGACAGCAGCGTGCCGTCGAACAGCGCGTAATGAATGAAGCGCACGGCGCAGGCCAGCAGCAGCGCGTAGGCGACGATTTGCCACCACGGCCGCCACGTCAGCGCGATGGCGCGGCCGGCCAGCGCCGCGCCGCCGCCGCCGAGCACGACGGTGACCAAGAGGAAGACGCCGATGGAGCCTTCCTCGTGCAAAAAACCCTGCATCATGGCGCGGCCTGTTGGCGGCCGCCTTCGAGATAGGCGGATTTGACTTCGGGCCGGTCGAGCAGCTCGCGGCCGGAGCCGGACAGCGTGATCAGGCCGTTGACCATGACATAGCCGCGGTGCGCGAGGCGGAGCGCGTGATAGGCGTTCTGCTCGACGAGGAACACGGTCAGGCCGTCCTCGGCGTTGAGTTGTTTGATGGCGTCGAAAATCTGCCGCACGACGAGGGGGGCAAGCCCGAGCGACGGCTCGTCGAGCAACAGAAGCTTTGGTCTGCTCATCAGCGCCCGCGCGATCGCCAGCATCTGCTGCTCGCCGCCCGACAGCGTGCCGCCGCGCTGGGCGAGGCGCTGTTGCAGGCGCGGAAACAGTCTCAGCACGCGATCGAGGTCGGGCTGGAATTCGGCCGGCGCCGCGACGATGGCGCCCATCTGCAGGTTTTCCAGCACCGTCATGCGCGGAAAGATGCGGCGGCCTTCCGGCGACTGCGCGAGCTTCAGGCGCGCGATCTCATGGGTCGGCAGTCGCGTGATGTCGCGGCCGTCGAACGTGATTGCGCCGTCGCGGGCGCGTGGATTGCCGCACACCGTCATCATCAAGGTTGATTTGCCGGCGCCGTTGGCCCCGATCAGCGCGACGATCTCGCCGGCATCGACGTCGAGGTCGACGCCTTTGAGCGCCTGGACGCGGCCGTAGAAGGCGGTGACGCCGCGCACGGAAAGCAGCGTCGTCATAGGCCGACCGCCGCTTCGACTTTCGCCACGTCTTCGTCGGCGACGCCAAGATACGCGGCGATCACTTTTTGATCGTTGCGCACCGTCTCGGGCGTGCCGTCGGCAATCTTGACGCCGTAGTCGAGCACCACGACGGAATCGGAAATGCCCATCACCACCGACATGTCGTGCTCGATCAGCAGGATCGAGAGCGAGTGGTCGTCGCGGATGCCGAGCAGCAAATCGTTGAGCTCGGCGCTCTCGCGGGGATTGAGGCCGGCGGCCGGCTCGTCGAGACAGAGCAGCACCGGCTCGGTGCACATGGCGCGCACGACCTCGAGGCGGCGCTGGGCGCCATAGGGCAGGTCGCCCGCCGGATCGTCGGCGCGGGCGAGCAGGCCGAAGCGATCGAGCCAGCCGCGCGCCTTGTCGAGCGCCGCGCGTTCCGCGGCGGCGTAAGACGGAAAGCCGAGCACGCCAAGGAGCGTATAGCCGGACGCGACCATCAGCGCGTTGTGCTGGGCGACCAAGAGGTTCTCCAACACGGTCATGCCGGGAAACAGCCGAATGTTTTGGAACGTGCGCGCCACCCGCGCCTGCTGCGCCACGAGATGATCGGGCATGCGCTCGAGCAGGAACAGGGCGCCGTCCGGCCGCACGATGCCGCGCTTGCCGCTGTCGGTGAGCGCGTCGAGCGCGTGCCACACCGTGGCGTCGCCACGATGCAGCGCGATGCGGCCCTCGGTCGGCTTGTAGAAGCCGGTGATGCAGTTGAACACGGTGGTCTTGCCGGCGCCGTTCGGGCCGATCAGCGCGGTTATGGTGCCGCGTTCGACTTCGAACGACAGATCGTTGATGGCGACGAGGCCGCCGAAGCGCATGGTCAGGTGCTCGACGCGGAGCACGGTGTCGTCCGCCGCCATCAGCCGCGTCCTTCCTTGACCATTTCGGCGGAAATGGTCTTGCGCTCTTTCAGGAACACCGACGGCTCGCGCGTCGCGATCAAGCCGCGCGGCCGCCAGATCATGATCGCCACCAGCGCGAAGCCGAACAGCAGCATGCGGTACTGGGTCGGATCGAAGGTCGGGCCGAAGACGTCTTTGAGAAAATCCAGCTCGCGCAAAAGCTCGGTGCCGCCGATCATGACGATGGCGGCGATGACGACGCCGATCTGGCTGCCCATGCCGCCGAGCACGACAATCGACAGGATCGTTGCGGATTCGATGAAAGTGAAGGATTCCGGCGAGATGAACGCTTCGCGCGCGGCGAAGAACGAGCCGGCGAAGCCGGCGAACATGGCGCCCAGCGCGAACGCGGTGAGCTTGGTGTTGGTGGTGTTGATGCCGAGCGAGCGGCAGGCGATCTCGTCCTCGCGCAGCGCCTCCCAGGCGCGGCCGATCGGCAGCCGGCGCAGCCGCACGGTGACGAAACAGGTGATCAGCGCCAGCGCCAGGATCAGATAGTAGAGAAAGGTGATGCGATAGAGCGGCGAGAACGGCAGGCCGAACACCGCGGCAAAGCCGTCGTCGCCGGCGGTGAACGGAATGCCGAAGAAGGTCGGCCGCGGGATGCTGATGATGCCGGCATAGCCGTTGGTCAGCGCCACCCAGTTGATGAGGATGAGGCGGATGATCTCGCCGAAGGCGAGCGTGACGATGGCGAGATAGTCGCCGCGCAGCCGCAGCACGGGGAAGCCGAGCAGGACGCCCCAGAACGAGGACAGGATGCCGGCGAGCGGCAGCAACAGCCAGAACGACAGGCCGAAGGTTTTGGCAAGCAGCGCGTAGGAATAGGCGCCGACCGCGTAGAAGGCGACGTAGCCGAGATCGAGCAGGCCGGCGAGGCCGACCACGATGTTCAGGCCCCAGCCGAGCATCACATAGATCAAGATCTGGACGCCGAGATTGTCGATCCATTTTTGTCCACCGCTGAACCCGGCGGTGAAAAATACGATCGCCGGATACAGGACGAGGAAGCCGATGCCGCAGGGGACAAGCCAGTTGGCGATCGTGTTGCGCCACGCCGGTCGCGGTCGCGCCGGCCGCAATGCGCGCCGCGCAAGCCATGGCCCGACCAGGAGGGCGTAAAAGAAACGGCTGGCGCTGCAGACCGCGACAAGGGCTAAAAACAGCGGCCAACGTGTCGTCAGCACCAACTGGTTGCTGCCATCGACGTCGGTCTTGAATGCGATCAGCGGCAGGAACAGGCCGAACGCCACGACGCCGGTGAAGCCGGCACTGCGTAGCGCGCCGGCCATGTCGACGCGCCCGGTGTGCGCGCCGGCCGCCATCTCAGACCTTCTCGACATCCGGCCGGCCGAACAGGCCCTGCGGCAGGAAGATCAACGTGATCGCCAAAACCGAAAAAGCGGCGACGTCCTTGTAGTCGATGGAGAAGTAGGCCGACCAGAACGTCTCGATCAGGCCGATCAGGATGCCGCCGACCACGGCACCGGGGAGCGAGCCGATGCCGCCGAGCACGGCGGCAGTGAACGCCTTCACGCCGGGCACAAAGCCGTCGGAGAAGGTGACCACGCCGTAATACATCAGATACATAGTGCCGGCGACGGCGGCCAGCGCCGCGGCGATGACGAAGGTCATCGAGATGGTGCGGTCGACGTCGACGCCCAATAGCGCCGCCATCTTGCGGTCCTGCTCGCAGGCGCGCTGCGCCCGGCCGAGCGAGGTCTTGGCCACCAGATACCAGAACGCCAGCAGCAGCAGCGCGGTGATGCCCCAGATGATGAGCTGCTTATAGGACAGCGTCACCGGAAAATCGTGGGTCTTCGACAGCACGAACTCGCCCTGCACCATGGGCGGGATCGATTTGTTGCGCGGCCCTTGCGACACTTGCACGAAATTCGACAGGAAGATCGACATGCCGATCGCCGAGATCAGCGGCGCCAGGCGAAACGAGCCGCGCAACGGCCGGTAGGCGACGCGCTCGATCACCCAGTTGACCAGCGAGGTGAACGCCATGGCCACGATCAGCACGGCGATGAGGTCGAGCGCGACCGAGGCGATGCCCAGCCAGGCGGTGACGATCAGGTAGGCGATCAGCGCGATGAAGGCCGACACCATGAACACGTCGCCATGGGCGAAGTTCACCATGCCGATGATGCCGAACACCATCGTATAGCCGATGGCGATCAGGCCGTAGATCGAACCGAGCGTGATGCCGTTGATGAGCTGCTGGACGAAGTATTCCATGCGTCCGCCGCGCTCCCCGAATCCCGTCAAAGTCTTAACAGGGGTAGCCCCGTCCTGTCATCGTCCAACGGGCCCGGCCCGAAATGGCTGGACCCGTTGGCGGACCATGACAGGCGAGGGTGAGCCGCTCGCCCATGGCGGCGGCCGACGCCGCCTAGGTTGATGCCGCCGCCCGCAATGAGGGAACAACTTCACGGCCGAACAGTTCGTGAGCTTCCGCGACCTCGTCGACCGGCGCACTATAATTGAGCACCGCCAGGAAGTGTCCGGCGCCCACCGCGCGGCACTGCGCGATGACGGTCTGCGCAACGTCTTTCGGTATGCCGGTGATGAACTCCTCGTCGCTGAGCGTGAACCCGCCGGTCGGCGCCGGCGCGTCGGGTATGTTCGTGTTGAGGCGTTCGTCCTCGGCCACGAAGCTCTTCAGGCGATCGGCCACGCCCCGTGCATAGCGATGCGCCTCGTCGCTCGTCCGTGCGACGGTCACGCGCCGCCGAAGCGCCAAGCACTCCGGGCCGGCCCGATAGCCCGCGGCGGCGGCTTCCTCGCGATAGGCGTCGAAGATGCGCTTGATCACCTCCGTCGCGTTGAAGCCGGTGCTTATCTTGACCCGGTGTCGCGCGGCCCGCCGCGCGGACTCTGCGCTGACGACGGTTGTCCATCGCGGCGGCGATGGCTGCTGCAACGGCCGCGGCAGAATGCGCAGATCGGAGAACGAGAAATATTTTCCGCGGTGAGAAATCACTCGATTGGCGAGCGCCGCATCGAGAACTGCGACGATCTCCTCGTTGCGTTCGCGCGCCTCGGCCATCGTCATGTTCAGACGAGCGAGCTCCTGCGGCACGCCGATCGCGGTGCCGATTTCGAGGCGCCCGCCGGTGAGGTGGTCCAGCATGCCGAATTCTTCCACCACCCGCGTCGGATGGTAGTAGGGCAACACGACGCCCATGACGCCGAGGCGAAGCCGCTTCGTTCGCTGGGCAAGCGCGGCGATCAGGAGATTGGGCGAGGCGGAGTACGACCGCCCGAAATGATGCTCGCTGAAGAATATGCCTTCGAAACCGAGCGCCTCGTCGCGCGCCCACAGATCGAGATAGCGCGTGAAAAGCTTGGTCACATCGCGCGGATCCGGCTCCGTGCTCAGCCCGCCCAGTTCGGGCAGGAATTCAAAGACCCAGGGTTTGATCATTGCGGCTCTCGGCTTATTTCTTTCGCGATAACCGGCGCCGTCCGCCGCAAAGCCTCACGAAACTCGGCATTGCGGTCTGGCGTGAAACGCGCGGTCGGCACGGCCAGGTTGACGGCGCCATGGACCTTCGCGCCGCTGCGCACGGCGGTGGCTACGGCCGTTATTCCGAGCGTGAATTCTTCGCGGGAATAGGCAAAGCCGGTCGCTCTGACCTTCTGCAGCTCTTTCTTCAGGGCCGCCTTGGATCGAACCGTGTGCGGCGTTACCGGCGCCAACGTGACGCGATTAAGATATTGGCCGAGCTCCTGGGAACGCAGATCGGACAGCATGATCTTGCCCGCAGAAACGGCGTACAGCGGCGCAGTCATGCCGACCTTCATCGTGTACGACAGCGCCTGCGTGCTGATCGCGGACGCGACCACCTCGACCGAATCCCCGACCCGAACGTAGAAGCCGCAGGTTTCGCTCACCTCGAGGCTGAGGTGGTGCAGGAGCGGCGTGACCCGATCGTGCAAGGACGGCCCTTGCGCTCTCCTGGCGATCGCCACGACCTCGGTGCCGAGCCGGTACCCCTCGGTCTGCGGGTCGCGCTCGAGAAAGTTCCGCGACAGCAGGTTGGTGAGCAAATGAAACAGGCTGCTGCGCGGAATGCGCAAGCTGCCGAGCAATTGCGAAAACGACGGCGGGTCGGAACAGCCGGCCACGTATTCCAGGATGTCGAGCCCGCGGTCGAGCGACTTGACAGAGGAGGTCTGGGCTAGTTTCATATTTTGAATGAGTTCATGAACATGAACTCGATAGCAAATCCGGCTTTCGCTGACAAGCTGCCGATGCAGAGCCGGACCGCGCCGCTTCGAGGCGGCCGCCTCGGTGCAACCGCATATCGTCGGCGCGGTCGCGTTGGCTAAGAGAACACCATCAAGGAGACCTCTCATGGACCGGCTCAAATCCGAGGATGTCATCGGCGCCAAGGGACGGCCGTTCACCGGCGCGGAATATCTGGAAAGCCTGCGCGATGGCCGCGAGGTCTACGTCTACGGCGAGCGGGTCAAGGACGTCACCACGCATCCGGCCTTTAGGAACGCCGCGCGCTCGATCGCGCGGCTCTACGATGCGCTCCATGCCGACAAGACCAAAGGCCTGTTGACCGCGCCGACCGACACCGGCTCCGGCGGCTTCACCCACAAATTCTTCCGTGCCGCGCGCTCGCGCGAAGATCTGGTCGGCCAGCGCGACGCCATCGCGCAATGGGCGCGCATGTCGTACGGCTGGATGGGACGTTCGCCCGACTACAAGGCGTCGCTGATGAACACGCTCGGCGCCAATTTCGATTTCTACGGCAAGTTCGCCGCGAACGCGAAGGCCTGGTACAAGCGCGCGCAAGAGAACGTGTTGTTCATGAACCACGCCATCGTCAACCCGCCGGTGGATCGCGCCAAGTCCGCCGACCAGGTCAAGGACGTCTACATCACCATCCAGAAGGACACCGACGCCGGAATTTATGTCTCCGGCGCCAAGGTGGTGGCGACCTCGTCGGCGCTGACCCATTACAATTTCCTCGGCCAGAACGCCGCCGTGCCGCTGCACGATACCGATCTCGCGGTGATGTTCATCGCGCCGATGAACGCGCCCGGCGTCAAGCTGTTCTGCCGCACCTCGTATGAAATGACGGCGAGCGTGATGGGCACGCCGTTCGATTATCCGCTGTCGTCGCGGTTCGACGAGAACGACGCCATCTTCGTGTTCGACAACGTGTTCATCCCCTGGGAAGACGTGCTGATGCATCGCGACCTGGAAAAGCTGAAGACCTTCTTCCCGCAGTCGGGCTTCCTGGCCGGCTATCAGTTCCAGGGCTGCACCCGGCTTGCGGTCAAGCTCGATTTCCTCGCCGGCGTCATCGCCAAGGCGTTGCGCGTCGCGGGCTCCGACGAGTTCCGCGGCAACCAGGCGATGCTCGGCGAGGTGATCGCCTGGCGCCATCTGTTCTGGGCGCTGACCGATGCCATGGCCATGAACCCGACCGACTGGGTCAATGGCGCGGTGCTGCCGAACCTGCAGTCGGGCTCGAGCTATCGCGTCTTTGCCGGCGACGCCTACGGCCGCATCAAGGAGATCGTGGAAAAGATTATCGCCTCGTCGCTGATCTATCTGCCGTCATCGGCCAAGGATTTCAAAAATCCGGCGATCGACCGCTACCTGGCGCAATATGTGCGCGGCTCCTATGGCATCGACTACAAGCAGCGCATCAAGGTGATGAAGCTGCTGTGGGATGCCATCGGCACCGAGTTCGGCGGTCGCCACGAGCTCTACGAGCGCAACTACGCCGGCAACCACGAGGACATCCGCATCCAGGCGCTATGGAATGCGCGCAGTAGCGGCATGATGGAACAAATGACCGGGCTCGCCGACCAGTGCATGTCCGAATACGATGAGAACGGCTGGACCGATTCTGCATGGCTGGACCCCGATGACGTGGCCTATCCGGGCATACCGGAGTCGCGGGCCGCGGAGTAGGATGAGGCCCACTCATAGGAAACGGCCCAATATGAGCTGGATCGACCAACGGCCCGACGATGCCATGGACGGCGCTTTCACGGCGGTGGCGCCGACGCCGCCGATCTCGAGCGTCGATCAGGCGGCGTTCCGCGACGCCATGGCGCGGCTCGGCGCCGCCGTGCACGTGGTCACCTCGGCGGGGCCGGGCGGCAGGACCGGGTTCACCGCGACCGCGGTGTGCTCGGTGTCCGACCAGCCGGCGACGCTGCTGGTCTGCCTCAACCGCCGTAGCAACAGCGCGCCGCTTCTCGCCCGGAACGGCGTGTTCTGCGTCAACACGCTGGGCGCGAACGAAGAAAAACTCGCCGATATGTTTGCCGGCCGCAGCGGCGTCCATCTCGACGAGCGCTTCAACGTCGGCGAATGGACCACGCTCAAGACCGGCTCGCCGGTGCTCGCGTCCGCGGTGATCGCCTTCGATTGCCGCACCCTCGACGTCAAGACGGTGGCGTCGCACAACGTGATCTTTGGCGTGGTCGAGGCGATCCGGCTCGGCCCGCCCGGCCCGGCGCTGGTCTACCACGAGCGCCTCTATAAAAAGGTCTGAGGCGGAGGACGGCGGACGGACGGCGGAGGATAACGGTAGGAAAACCTCGTCGTCACACGCTTTCCGTCATCCGTCGCCTGTCGTCCGTTCGCCGCTTGCCCTATGCTCCGGCCATGGCGAACCTGCTGCCATTGTTTCACCTCTATGGCGATCCGCCGGACGATCAGGCGTTCGATTTCATCCATGTCGAAACCATCGCCTCGCGGTCGGCGATCCATGACTGGACCATCCGCGCCCACCGCCATCGCAACCTGTTTCAGATCCTGCTGATCGAGCAGGGTGGTGGCGAGATGACGTTCGACGCGGCGCGGTTGCCGTTCGCCGCGCCGGCCGCGATCTTGGTGCCGGCGACCGTCGCCCATGGATTTCGCTTCGAGCCGAACGTTACCAACGGCTGGGTGCTGACGTTCACCGAGGATGCCGCAGGCGCCTTGACCGACCGCAACGGCGAGGCGCTGGCGCGGCTGCGCGCGCTCGCGGCGCAGCCGGTCATTCCCATCGCCGATGACGCCGAGCGCATGCGGCTGTCGGCGCTGTGTCGCGAGCTGTTCGAGGAGCACGGCCTGGCGCGCGAAGGATTCCGCCTGGCGATGCGCGGGCTGCTCGTGCTCATCGCCGTCGGCGTCGCGCGGCTTGCCGCGAGCCGCGCCCGCACCGGTAGCGTGACCTTGCGTCCGGCCGACGCTACGGTGGCGCAGCTACGCGCGCTGGTCGACGAGCACTTCCGCATCGAGCGCCAGCTCGATTTCTATGCCGAGAAACTCGGCATGACCGTCGACCGCCTCAACGATCACGTCAAACGCGCGACCGGCGTCACCGCCGGCCACCTGATTCGCCAGCGCGTATTGACCGAGGCCAAGCGGCAGCTCGTCTTCACCGCCCAGCCGATCCACGACATCGCCGAAGAGCTCGCCTTCGCCGATCCGTCCCACTTCGCGCGGTTCTTCCGCAAGCAGACCGGCACCACGCCGCACGAGTTCCGCGCCCAGCGCGGCGGATGATCGGCCGGTCACATAATCGCCGTTATGGCGCTGACTGATCGCCGCCGATTTGGTACCTTGCAATTCCGGGCCTGCCGGGGACCGAATGGAGCTTACGGGACGCTCCGGGAGAGGGGGCTCACTTGCCTCAAGCACGCCGACATTTTGGTGCGCCGACCGCATTGTTGCTGATCGCCGGCGCCGTTTCAGGTTGCCTCTCCTCGATGAGCGAGGTGCGCGCGCAAGGCACCGCCGGCTGCGACGACGTCGGCGTTGCGGTCCTGCCGGCGCCGCTGGCGCCATGGATAGGCGCGCCGCTGCAAGTGCTGTTGGTGACCGAGAAGCCGGTCGAGGGCGAATTTGCGCTGGTCGGGCCGGACGGCAGCGTCGCGGCGAAAGCAGGCGACCGCGAAGGCGGCCCGCCGTATTTCTGGTACGCCGAGGTTGCGGCGCCGGCGGCGGGCACATGGCACGCAACGTTGACGCGAAGCCGCGCGCCGGCCGGCTGCGGCACGATCTCGCGCGACATCGCCGTGAGCGCCACCAGGCCGCCCGGGCCGGCGTCGTCGCCCGGCAGCGTCTGGCCGCTGCGCAATAGCTGGAACCGCGACACCGAGAATCTCTATTCGGCGTGGGTCGCAAAGCTGTTTGATGCTCCGCTCGACGTCAGCCTGTCGTGGAAGGCGTGGAACGAAGTGCTGCGCGACCAGTCGCGCAACGTCCTGTTCAACTATCTCGGCCTCAACGAAGACAATCTGGCGATGGGGCTGCGGCCCGACTGCGCCGATTTCGTCTATTTCCTGCGCGCTTATTTCGCCTTCAAAATGGGGCTGCCATTCGGCTATTCGAACTGCTCGCGCGGCATGGGAGGAAGGCCGCCGAAGTGCTTCCAATGGTACGATATTCTGCATCCCGAGGTGACGCGCCCGGCGGCGCCGCCCGAGCAGGAGGCCGCGGCCGAGCCGCCGCCCGCGCC
>JASHQO010000026.1 GCA_030039105.1 Xanthobacteraceae bacterium | reverse complement strand
AGTCCTGCTTGTCGTAAACCTGCGCGTAGGCTTTGTGCCAGCCCTTGTAGAAATCCTCGGTGGCGCTGTTCTTGTCCTTCTTGGGCTTATGCTTGGTCGTGCTGGTTCCGGACGGCGGCGACGACGGCGGGGGCGGATTGTTGGTCTCGATCGCGGCGGCAAGCCCTGGAGCGCCGGCGACGGCAGCGGCGACGATGGCTGCGGCAAGCAAGCGGGTTTTGCGCATGACCTCCTCCTGGTGGTGCGGCCGATAAACACCACAAGCCTAGCGTTTCTTCCCGTTTCCGGCATCGGCAAAAAAACGCAAGGATTACCGAAAGTTCACGTAGGTGAACGAAGCCCGTTGCGGCACTTCAGGGGCCATTCAGTGGGTCGGGCGTAGGTCTAATCCTCGACAATCGGCGCGACTTTAGCCGTCGGCGCCGCAGAACAAAAAGGAGAATGCCATGCTGAGGATGTTCACCGCCGCGCTCCTCGCGACCGCCCTGGTTGCCGGTCCGGCGCTTGCCGCGCAGCCGTCGAGCGATAACGGTGCGGCTCCCGCCGCCAAATCCACTCCAGCGGCGCCTGCCGCTTCGGCCGCGACGAACCGGACCGATGTGAAAAAGCCCGAGGCGAACAAGCCGGCCAAGACGGTCAGGCATGAACGTAAGGGGGCGCGCCATCACGTCGCCCACGCGACCAAGCCGGCGAAGTCGGCCAAGAGCGTCAAGTCGCAGGCTTGAGGCGAATTGCCTGCGGTCCGCCGTCTCAGCAACCCTGATGAGGTCGGACGGCGGATCGTGAGCACCGGCTTGCGGGCGCTCTTGAGTGTTCGCCGAGCGCTCCGCAAGTCGGAAAATAGTCGTACCCCGCGGCGCGGTTTTTTCGGCCGCGTACGAACACGAACAAGAAATGCCGTGGGGATTTGGGAGGCCGGCGGCGCCGCCGGCCGCCGAATTCCTTTTGTAGCAAGATTGCCGCTGCGCTATGACGGAAGCCGTCACCGCGAGCCGCCGCAATGACGTTCCGCTTCGTGCATTCGACGCCCGACGAGCCGGCCATCGTCATTCCGCAGATCGGTGTCATTCCGCAGATCGGTCTCGAGCTTCGCGTGCGCGTGCCGCCCGAAGCTGCCGGCGGCACGCTGACGTCGATCGAAACGACCAACGCGCCCGGTTTCGGCCCGCCGCTGCGCGCCGAGACGACGTGAGCAGCGTCACAGCGTCGGCTGCCACGGCACCGGCACGTGCTCGTAGCCGCCTGCGGTCTTGACCAGATGGCCGCAGGCCGGGAACGGAAAGTGATAGCCGGTCACCAGCATGCGGTCGGCGGCGGCGCGGTCGAACAGCTTTTTGCGCGTTGCGACCGCTTCCCTGCCATCGACGTCGAACGCGGCCTGCCAGTCGGGATGGCGTGCAAAGATCGCCGGGTGCTGCGCGGTGTCGCTCAACACCATCAGCGACTGATCGCCGGAATGAATGGCAAAGACGGTGTGGCCCGGGGTGTGACCGGCTGCCGGCAGCGTGACGATGCCGGGCGACACTTCCTTGCCGGGCTCGTAGCGCGTCACCTGCTTGGCGATGTCCGAAAAGATTCGCCGTTGGTTGAGGAAGGTGAGTTTCAGGCCGGCCGACGCCGCATTCATGGCGGCGTCGTCCATCCAGTACGCCCATTCCGGCGCCGGCACCAAAATCTCGGCGTTGGGAAACACCAGGGCATTATCCTTGTCCTTGATGCCGTTGATGTGGTCGGGATGAAAATGCGAGATGACGATCTGGTCGACGGCTGGCGGCGAAATGCCGGCGGCGGCGAGATTGTCGCCGATCATGCCGGCGGTCGGCGAGATTTGCCCGCCGGTGCCGGTGTCGATCAACACCAGCTTCTTGCCGGTATTGACGATCAGCGTCGTGAACGGCGTCTCGAGCTTGTCGTGCGGCATGAAGGCGACATCGAGCGCGTGCTCGACCTCGCCGAACGGCGCATTGTGGATGAATTTGTCGGTGATCGGCCGATACCAGATGCCGTCATAGAGCGCGGTCAACTCGAAAGTGCCGATCTTGTAGCGGTAGATGCCGGGCGCCTGCTTGGCGGTGGCTGGCGCCTCGGCTACGGCCGGATCGGCGCCGGCGGCCAGCGCGGCGGCGGCCGGGCCGGCAAGCAATGAACGGCGGGACAGCATCGGCATCCTTTTTGGCGCCCCCATGCGGTGCTAAGCATAAGCGCGTCGCGGTGTTGCGACAAACGTCAAGGAGCCGCGCCGTTGCTCAGACCGGCTTGGATCGTCCTTGCTGCAGTCTTTCCGGTTTTCGTCCTTGGCGGCGAAGCACCGGCGCAGGGCGGGTCCGGCATCTGCACGGTAGCAAACACTTGCAGCGAGGCTTTCTTCCAGTGCATCACGGTCAATTGTCCGGCGGCCTTTGACGCAAGCTGCACCGCCTCGTGCCGGTCGCGCTTCAACGGCTGCATGAGAAGCGGCGGATTCGACAGCCGCGACTGCCGCGACAAGACGCTCGTCCAGAAATGACGTTGCGGCGTCGCTTGCTGGCCCGCGGCCGCGGCTTTACGATGGCCGCGGCATGAAAAATCGTGCAGTTGCATTCGCCTGCTGCCTGAGTCTCGTGGCGCTCATCCTGGCGCCGGTATCCTCGACGGCGCGCGCGCAATCGGCGGACCTGGCGCTGTGCGACCGCGTCGCCGCCGATCCGAGCGATCCGGACAAGCCGGCGGACGTCAAGGGCGTCGCTGCCATTGTGCCGTCCGACATCCCGCTCGCCATCAAATACTGCAAGGTCGCGGCAGCGTCGTCGCGCCGCGCGCTTTATCAACTGGGGCGCGCCTATGCGGCCAATCAGCAGACCAAGGATGCGGTCGCCGCTTATCGCAAGGCCGCCGACAAGGGCAACAGCGCCGCCATGGTCGAGCTCGGCCTGTTGCTCTCCTCCGGCGCGGGCGGCGTCGCGAAGGACGACGCGCAGGCCCGGCAACTGTTCGAGCGCGCCGCCGCTGCCGGCAACCCGCGCGGCGCCGCCAACCTTGCCGGCAACGGCGTGTTGCCGTCCGATCCGAACGAGGCGAGGGCGCTGCTGCAGAAGGCGGCCGAGGCCAATTCGGCGGAAGCGCAGTTTCAGCTCGGCGTGATGTACGCCGAAGGCACCGGCGGGCCGCAGGACGACGTCGCCGCCCGCGGCATGTTCGAAAAAGCCGCCGCCCAAGGCCACGTCGAGGCGCTCGACTGGCTCGGCGCCTTCGTGCTCTCCGGCCGCGGCGGCGCCCAGGACACCGCCGCCGCCAAGGGCTATTACGAAAAGGCCGCAGCGCTCGGCAACGAGGACGCCAAGGCGGCGCTCGAGCGGCTCAAATGCTCCACGCTGATCAAGGACAAGCGCGGCAATATCGTGTCGCGGCTCTGCTTCTAGCGGACGGCACGTCGCGCAATCGTCGGCGTCCATCCGGCCGCGACTTTGGCGGCCGCGGTCGCGCGAAGCTCACTGCGACACGTCGCGCGGCGCCAGGTATCGGGCCTTCGGCCCGTAATATTCGTTGAGCCGCCAGCCCATGTCGTCCATTCCGAGGCAGCGGCAATGCGCCGAACGGGGATGCCAAAGCGCATTGCATCTGTGCGCATATTCGAACGCGGTGCAGGTCCAGGGTTCCAGCCAGGGATTCCACGGCGTGTAGGAGCCGGCCAGCGCAGGTGACGCGAGGCTCACAACTGCGCCTGCCAGGAGCAGCGTTCTGGTGCGGGTCATTCGTCCGATCCTCCTCGGCCTCACGCTTATAGCCCAAACGCCCACCGCGCGAATAGCGCGGCACGCCGGTCGTGCCTTTTCATTGCCCTGACATTCGACACGCTTATTGCCGGCGCCGGGATTCGCGGCTAGGACCGCTGCGCCAGCCAGAAAGCAGCACGCAATGTCGAAACAGACCATGCGCGACGAGGCCGAACGCCTGATCAAGGAGGCCATGGAGCGCAAGACCGTGACCATCAAGCACGGCAACACCCGCATCGAAGCCGCTTGCGGCAAATGCGGCGCAGCCAATCGCGTCTCCGCCGCCCCGGGCGAAACCCGCGTCGCCTTCACCTGCAAGCAATGCGGCGCCAAGCAAAGGACGCTGTGAGCGGCGCGGCCGGGCGCATGCTTGCCGACGACGTCGCAAGCGAACTTTGTTCGCCATTCGGCGAGGTGCGGATTGCGGATGCCGGCAAGGCTGAGGTCAGGATATTGTCCGGCCTCGGGCCGAAGCTGGCTGCGAGATAGGCGGCGTCGCCCGAAAAATTCAGCGATAAACGTCGTCCGGTAGTTTCTGTAAGGGCATCGACTTCATATCGATCCCCTCGCCAAGCTCGCGCACGTCAATCGAGCCGGCAGCTCTGCCGGGCGACGTCGTGGCAGCCAGGGGCAAATGACTAATTGCCGTTGTGGCGATGAGTGCGCCGATCAAGATTGCCGAGCCGTAAACGATCTTGCGCATCGGAACCTCTCCCGTGCTCGATATGTCTTTGCGATTGAGCCTTCGTATCAGCATCGGTCGGCACGGGTTGTGCCAGGCGTCACAGTGAAATCGAGGCCCATCGATGACTCGTTTGCCCATAAGTGTTAGCTTGGTTGCTGCGAGGTGCAGCGTTGCAGGTCATGCCGAGCCGAATCGCGGCGATTGCTCTGCTGGTCCCGCTCGGCCTCGTTCCGGCGCACGCGCAACTGCGAGGTCACGGCGGACCGGTGCGCGCGTTAGCGATCGCGCCGGATGGCAAGACGGCGGTGTCGGGCAGCTTCGACACGTCGGCGATCCGCTGGTCGTTGGCAAATAACGCCGCCGAGCAGGTGCTGCATTTTCATGACGGCGCGGTCAATGCCGTCGCGCTGTTGCCGGACCGTCGCATTGTCACCGCCGGCGCCGACGCGCACATCGCTATCTGGCAGCCGGGCGCCGCGGCGCCGCAGGCCGTTCTCGACGGTCACGCCGCGCCGGTCGTGGCGCTTGCGGTATCGCCAGACGGCAAGACGCTGGCGTCGGCGTCGTGGGACCGCACGGTCAGGCTGTGGCCGCTCGGGGACAGCGCAGGCACGCCGCGCGTGCTCGAAGGCCACCAGCAAAACGTCAACGGCGTAGCTTTTCTTCCCGACGGCAGCGCCGCGGTCTCTGCCGGCTACGATGCGACTTTGCGCATTTGGCCGCTGACGGGCGCCGCGGCGCCGAGCGTGGTCCCGTTGCCGACGCCGCTCAACGCGGTCGTGGTGGCGCCCGATGGTGAAATCGTCGCCGCAGGCGCCGATGGCGGCGTCTATTTTTTGTCGCCGACCGGAGAATTGCGCGGTCATGTCCGTGCCGGCGACACGCCGACGATCGCGCTCGCAATCTCGCCCGACGGCCGCACCGTCGCGGCCGCCGGCATCCGCGGCTCGGTGGCGATCGTCGACCGCGCCAGCCGCCAAGTAGCGCGCACGCTGGTCGGGCCCGGGCTGCCGGTATGGTCGGTGGCGTTCTTTCCCGACGATCGCACTCTGCTTACCGGCGGCGCCGACCGCATGATCCGCCGCTGGGACGCCGCCAGCGGCGATCCCATCGATGCGATCAACGTCGGTGGGCCGGACGATCCGCTGGGCGTATTTGCCGGCGATCCGGGCGCGCAGGTGTTTCGCGCCTGCGTCGCCTGCCACACGCTCAGAGCCGACGAAGGCAATCGGGCCGGGCCGACTTTGGCCGGCCTGTTCGGCCGCCGCATCGCCGCTCTGCCGGGCTACAATTTCTCTCCCGCCTTAAAAAAACTCGATATCGTTTGGACGCCGGAAACCGTGTCCAAGCTGTTCGAGCTCGGTCCAGCGACCTTCACGCCCGGCACCAAAATGCCCGAGCAGACGATCGGCTCCGCGGAGGATCGCGCCGCCCTGGTGAAATTTTTGCAAAAGGCAACCAAATAGATCCGTCGCTTGCGCGTTTCAGGTTTCGCTTTTCTGTGCGCGTTCGCGTGCCGCCCGCTCGCGCAAATAATCATCGGTGGTGCGCACGGCGGGCCGCGGTGGGGCGCCGTGCGGATCGAAGCCTTCCTCGGTCACGGCCGCGACGCGGCAATCTTCGCACATCCGCAACGCCTCGAGCCGCTTCGAATCTTTCGCATACATCCAATGCCGGCCCTCGAGCTTGCCGATGACCCGCTCGATCGTGCTCTTGACGCCGAACGGCTTGCCGCAGCGAATGCAATGGAACGGCTCCTCTTCCTTGAGCACGCGCGGCATCGCGGTCGCGGCGCGAAAGTCGATTTGCGGCTTGAGCGCGATCACCTTTTCCGGGCAGGTCGCCTTGCACAGCCCGCACTGCACGCAGGCATCCTCGGTGAAGCGCAGCAGCGGGCGATCCGGGTCGTCGCCCATCGCGCCGGTCGGGCAGGCAGCGACGCAGGCGAGGCATAGCGTGCAGCCGGCAACGTCGATCTCGACCGCACCGAACGGCGCGCCGTCCGGCAACGGGACGAGATCGACCGGTCGCGGCGCCGCCCGATGCAGCTCGCGCAACGCATGCCGCATCACTTCGCGCTTTGGGCCGACCGGCAGAAAGCTTGCCGGGCGCGCGGTCCCCGCGTGCGGCTCGATCGCGGCCAACGCCGCGGCCAATGCCTCGGGATCGTCGGTCTCGATTACCGCGACCGAACCGTAGCCGAGATTTTCGAGAATCGGCGCCGCCAGGGCGATGGTCTTGGTCGGTCCGGCGGTGTCATGGCGCGGCTTGCCGCGCAGCAGGAGGCGGACGGAGCTTGCGCCATAGGCAAACGCTGCCGCGATAGCTTCGAGCCCGACCTGTGTGACCTCGTTGACGGCGAGTGGCAACACATGAGCCGGCAACCCGTCGCCGTGGCGCGCCAACGCATCGATCAGCGCGCTGCCGTGCGCGTCGTCGTGAAACAGCAGCACCGGGTCGCCGCCGCCGGCGTCGCGATAGACCGTGAGCAGGGCACGCAGCTTGCGCAGCAGCGCATCGGCCGGCGGCAGCGCATAGGCGGCGGCGCCGGTCGGGCAGGTGGCGGCGCACTGGCCGCAGCCGGCGCAGACATTGGCGTCGATAGCGACATGATCGCCGGCCGGCTCAATCGCGCCGGTCGGACACAGATCGAGGCAGCGCCGGCAGCCGACGATGCGCGAACGCGAATGGGCGCACAGCGCGTCGCTGAATGCGATATAGCGCGGCTTGTCGAAGTTGCCGATGAGGTCGCGCGCCTTGAGCACCGCGCGCAGCACGGCGGCCGGATCGCCCGGATCGGCACGCAAATAGCCGTCGCGCAGATCGTGCGCCGGGAACAGCGGCGTGCCGCCGGAGACGTCGAGAATGATGTCGCAACGGGACACCGCACCGTCGCGGCCCGCTGCAAAATCGAACGCGTCGCGCGACGACGGCGCCGCCGCGGCAAAATCGTCGACTACGATCTCGAAGGCGCCGAGATGACCCTTGGCCGACCTCACGGTCCCTTTGACAACCGGAAACGCGTTGACGCGGCCGGGCGTGAGCGCGTCCCGCCCGGTGATCATCACCGTGACGTCGAGATGGTCCTTGAGCAGGTCCGCGGCGGCGATCGCCTGCTCGTCGCGGCCGTAAACCATGATGACACCTTCGCTGTTGAGCGTGACGAAGGGAATGTCGGGCGTCGGCTCGGCGGCGGCGGCGATCAGCGCCGCCGTCTTCGGTCCGGCATCGGCTGCTTGCGCCGACCATCCGGCAGTCTCCCTGACGTTGACGAAGCTGAGCGCCGTTTGTTTGTTGCCTTGCTCCGCCGCTTCGGCAAACAGCGGCGCTTCCTGGGTGCAGCCGACGATCAGAGGGGTGCCGGCCGCCACGGCGGCACGAAAGCGATCGAGTTCGGCCCGGCATAATTGCCCCGCGGTCTCGACCCTGGCGCCGCGGCAGCCGTGCCGCACCGCATCGCCGTGGAGCGGCATCGTGTCCTCGCACGAGCACAGAAAGATTGTTTGCCGGCGTTCGGCCATGTTGTTCCGAATGGTCGCGCCGTCCGCTTCCTCGTTTGGGACTGGCCGCGAGCTGCCTCAAGTTATAGTAATACGGTGCTGAAAGTGCGAGTCCGGGATGCCGCTCGATTTGGGACGCCGCGTACACGAGCCTTTCGCGCCGGTGCTGGATTTGCCACCGCCGTTCCGCGCCGTGGCGCTGCGCGAGGTCGGCGACGCTTTCGCGCACGCGAAAAATATCGCCACCGATGCCGGCGCTGGCACGCTGGTTCATGTCGGCCGCTTCGATCTTGCCGAATTTGCCGTCGTGCTCGAGCCTGAACAGCCGCTTCGCACGGCGCGGCGGGCGCTTTATGCCGGCATGACCGCGCTCGGCGACGCGCTCGCGGCGCATGCGCCGCCCGAGAAGCCGATCAGCTTCGATTGGCCGGACGCGGTGCGCGTCGACCGCGGGCTGGTCGGCGGCGCGCAGCTAGCGTGGCCTGCAGGCTGCGACGAGGAGAGAGAGCCGTCCTGGATCGTCTTCGGCGCCATGATCCGCACCGTCGCCGTTGGTGAGCACGAGCCCGGCCTGCATCCGCTCGCGGCCGCACTCGATGCCGAAGGCTTTGTCGACCTCGGCCGGCTCCTTGAAAGCTTCGCGCGCTATCTGATGGTTGCCATCGATGCCTGGCTGCAGGACGGTTTTGCCGCAGTGGCCCAGAGCTATTTGGCGCGTCTGCCTCCCGAGCAGGACTTGCGTCGTGCGCTCGACGACAATGGTGATCTTTTGCTGCGCAGGGCCGGCAAAACCAAGATCGAGCGCTGTCCGCTGCTGCCGGCGCTGGCGCGGCCGTCGTGGCTCGATCCGGTCGCCGGCGGACCGCGGCTGACGAGCGCGCCATGATGGATTTTTGGCTCTCCTGCGGCCACCACCTGCTCGATCGCGACGCAGATGGCCGGCTGGGCGTTACTGACGAGTTCTTGAAACTCTACCTGGCGCGGCCGGAACTCGCGCCACCGCCCGACGCCTGTGTCGTCGAACGCACACTCCACGCGGCGCTGCTGACCGATCCGTGGCAGCCGGTTGCAGCGGCGCAGATCGCCGCGGTTGCCGACGCCGATGCGCGCGAGAATTGGCAATATATGCTTGTGTTGCGCGATCATCTGGCCACTCACCGCACGCTTGAAGCGGCCTACCTGGCGCTGGTGCGTGACAACGTCCGCCTGCCGCCGCTCTTCCTCGATCAATTGGTGCAGCTCATCCTGCGCAACGCGCTCGACCGATCCGACGATGCTTTCACGCTGCGCGCCGCCGAATTGTTTTTCCGACCGCAGCGGCTGACCGTGCACGACGGTGCGTTGCTCGCTGCCGACCAGGAATACGTCGATGCCCATGCACCCGTAACGTCGCCGCTCGCCGGGATGCTCGGCTTGCAGGTTGCGCCCGACGTCGGCGTGCTCTCGGATGCCAACGCACCAGGCTACTGGGAGCGTAGCGATCGTTTCGATCTGGCCCTCGATCTGACGGCCGGACGCCGCGGCATCGCGGCGCTCGGCACCGTGATCGTCCGCTGGGTTAAGCACCTGCTCGACGTCGACGTCGCGGTCGAGCCGTTAAGCGAGCTGCGCGATGTCGCGCTCACCTGGTATATCGGTCTCGATAGCTTTGGGACCAGGATCGGCGACGCGCTCTGGAATGGCGAGGAGCTCGACGAGGCACGGCGCAGCCACGTCGTCGGCCTGTTCCGACTGAACTTTCGCAAGCCGCACGTCGTCATTGAACGGATGGCCAGTGAGCCGGTCTATCTCATCCTCGCCATGGCGCCCGAGCGCGTGCTGCGCATGAAGCCGCAGAATTTGCTGACCGGATTGCCGGTGCGGCGGCTGGAGACGGCGACATGAGCCGGCCCCAACCGCTTGTCAGCATTCCGGTCGGGGTCGTGATCGAGCGACGCAAGGCCAAGAGTCCTTGGGTGAATTTTGTCTGGCGGCCGACCGCCGTGTTGCCCGGCGTGCCAGATGCCGCGCCGTGGACCGCGCTCGATAGCGACGCCGAGCGCACCAATTTTTATGGCGGTCCCGCGACGATCGATTTCTACCGGCCCGACACGCCGGGCTACCGCGACAATCTTGCAACGGGCGAACCTTTGCTGTGGGTGGTGCTGCGGCCGACCGGCGGCGAGCCGCCCTATGAGATCGCCACCGTAACGGCGGAGCCCAGCGAAGGCGAAGCTTTCACCGAGGGCGCTACAAACTTGGTCGAGTCTGTGCCCATGCCCGAGCCGGTACGCGTTGCACTTGCTGACTTCATCGCTGAACACCACGTCGAGCGCTCATTCGCCAAACGTAAGCGCGACCGCGCTAATCCCGAGGCGATGGCGCGGGGCGGATCAGCTAAGGATCGCAAATGAGCGAGCCTGATAAGGGGCCGGCAAGCTTTCTGCAGCGCTGGTCGCGGCGCAAGCAGGCGGCGGCGACGCCCGGACGTGGCGAAGACGCGCCCGCGGATGCGGCAAAAGCAGAAAGCGGCGCGCCGCCCGATTCGCCGGCTTTCGATCCCAAAACCCTACCGCCGATCGAATCAATTACGGCGACCAGCGACATCCGTGCCTTTCTGGCCCCCGGCGTTCCGGTAGAGTTGTCCCGCGCGGCCTTTCGACGCGCCTGGACGAGCGATCCAGCCATCCGCGATTTTATCGGGCTTGCCGAGAACCAGTGGGATTTCACCCAGCCCGATAGCGTGCCGGGTTTCGGATCACTGCAATGGACGCCGGAGCTGCGCACGTTGCTCGCTCGATTGGTTGGCGATGCCACGAACGAGCCGCTGCCGGAGCAGCCGCCAGGCGCGCAAAGCGGACAGCAAACTATCGAAACGTCAGGGGAATTGCCGCCGCCTCCGAGATCCCCGGTCGATAACGACGTCGCTGAAGCGGCGGATTGCGCGCAACCGGATTTCGTTGTGCAACCCAACAATTATGCTGCAACGCAAAACGACGAGCCGGATGCTGAATTGCCAGCCCGGCGCAGACATGGCAGCGCCGTCCCAAGATAATGGCAGCGCCGTCGCAAGATAGCAGTCATTCCAAGACTACCGAACCCATAGCCTCAGGCTATTGACGTGCCGCTGGTCCGGGACCTACCGTGCCTTGGGGCCCTTAATCAGAATAATTCGAATTATGGCCACGCGGAATCCGGGACTCGATCAGGCCATACGTGCCGCCGGTGGCATCGGCGCGCTGGCCCGACAAATTGGTATTTCCCAACCGTCGTTGTCGAATTGGCAACGCGTTCCCGCTGAGCGCGTGCTGGCCGTTGAAAGCATCAGCGGCATCGATCGCGCCGTATTGCGCCCCGATCTTTACGGCGCGGCGGACGCCGTCGACGAAACCGACGTGGCCCGGGCCAACGAGTACGCGCTGCTGTCAGTGATGCTGCGGCGCGCGCCGAACAAGGATCTGCTGCGCCGCCTCGCCGCGCTGCGCGGCGATGCTTCGCCGCTCGGCGTTGCCCATGCGGCGCTAGGCGAGGCTGCAGCGGCGGCGGGAGTCGAATCCGTCGAGCGCGAATTCTTCGATCTGTTCGTCGGCATCGGCCGCGGCGAACTCGTGCCCTACGCCTCGTTCTATCTTACCGGCTTTCTCAACGAGCGCCCGCTGGCGCGCTTGCGCGACGATCTCGCGCGGCTCGGCATCGAGCGCGTCGCCGCCGAAGTCGAGCCGGAAGATCACGCGGCGGTATTGTGCGAGATCATGGCGGGCCTGGCGGGCGGCGGTCTTGATGCGCCTGCGGGCAGCGACCGCGCGCTGTTCGAGAAACATCTCGGGCCGTGGATCGGCCGCTTCTTCGCCGACCTCGAGCACGCCAAGACGGCCGACTTCTATCGCCGAATTGGAACGCTCGGACGCGTGTTCATCGACATCGAGAACGAGGCTTTCGCGATGGCATCGTGAGGCGAGGCAAAAACCCGGAACAACAATGACCGGGCCGACCGTGCGGCAGGCCCAGGCATCAAAGGGAGTGAGCGCGATGAAGACCGAAAAGAAAGTTGCCCGGCGCGACGTACTACGAGCGCTCGGCGCCGGCGGTGTTGCCGTCACAACATCCGCGGCGCTGGTCCGCGAAGCGGCAGCCGACAGCGAGACGAACGACGAGAAGCGGAAGGCCCGCTACCAGGCGAACTCGGCGGACGTTCAGGCCTATTACCGCGTCAACCGTTATCCGGCGAAGTGAGGAGGCGGCCGTGCTGATCAAAAGGGCGGAACGTCAGGCGCGTCGCGGCACCCTGGCCGGCGCATTGCCAACTCAAATCGATGGCGGCCTCGACCGCCGCACATTTCTCCGCCGCTCCGGTCTTGCTGCCGGAAGCCTGGCGAGCCTCGGTGCGCTCACGCTCGGCTCGGTGCGTAAAGCTGAAGCCGGACCACCGCCGCCCGCCGGCGCGCAGGTCACCATCCGCAAGAGCATCTGCACCCATTGCGCCGTCGGCTGCACGGTGACGGCTGAAGTCGCCAATAACGTTTGGATCGGCCAGGAGCCGAGTTGGGATAGCCCCATCAATCGCGGCTCGCATTGCGCCAAGGGCGCCTCCGTGCGCGAACTGGTGAGCGGCGAACGCCGGCTGAAATATCCGATGAAAATGGCTAACGGCCAGTGGACGCGCGTTAGCTGGGATCAAGCGATCGGCGAGATCGGCGACAAGCTGCTGGCGATCCGCGACAACTCGGGGCCGGACTCCGTGTACTTGCTTGGCTCCGCCAAGATGACCAACGAAGGCTCCTACCTGTTTCGCAAATTCGGCGCGTTCTGGGGCACCAACAACACGGATCATCAGGCGCGCATCTGCCACTCCACCACGGTCACCGGCGTCGCCAATACCTGGGGCTACGGCGCGATGACCAACAGCTTCAACGATATCCGCAACTCCAAGACCGTCGTTATCATGGGTGGCAATCCGGCGGAGGCGCATCCGGTCTCGCTGCAGCACATTCTTGAAGGCCAGGAGCTCAACCGCTCCAATCTCATCGTCATCGATCCGCGCCTGACGCGCACCGCGGCCCACGCCACCGAATATGTCCGGTTGCGGCCGGGCACCGATATTCCGGTGCTTCACGGCATGATGTGGCACATCCTGCAGAACGGCTGGGAGGACAAGGAGTTCATTCGGCAGCGCGTCTACGGCTTCGACGATCTCAAGAAAGAAGTCGAGAAATGGACGCCTGACGAGGTCGAGCGCGTGAGCGGCGTGCCCGGCGAACAGCTCAAGCGCGTTGCCCAGATGTTTGCGACGCAAAAGCCGGCTACGCTGGTGTGGTGCATGGGCCAGACCCAGCACACGGTCGGCACCGCCAACGTGCGGGCGAGCTGCATCGCGCTCCTGCTCACCGGCAATGTCGGCGCGCCAGGGACCGGCGCCAACATCTTCCGCGGTCATGACAACGTGCAAGGCGCCACCGACGTCGGCCTCGATATCGTGACGCTGCCGTTTTATTACGGCCTCACCGAAGCGGCGTGGAAGCATTGGTCGCGGGTCTGGGAGGTCGACTACGGCTATCTGCAGTCGCGTTTCGATTCCAAGCAGATCATGGAGACCTCGGGCATTCCGCTGACCCGCTGGTTCGACGCCGTGCTGCTGCCGAAGGACCAGGTCGCGCAGAAGGACAATGTGCGCGCGATGTTCGTGCAGGGCCATGCCAGCAACAGCATCGCGCGCATCCCTGAATCCTTGAAGGGCCTGGCGAAGCTCGACCTGCTCGTTATTGCGGACCCGCATCCGACCACGTGGGCGTCGCTTTCGGTTGAAGCGGGGCGCAAGGACGGCACCTATCTGCTGCCGGTCTGCACCCAGTTCGAAAGCTCCGGCTCCCGCGTCGCCTCCAACCGCTCGATGCAATGGGGTGAGCAGGTCGTCAAGCCGATCTTCGAGAGCAAGGACGACTATCAGGTGCTGTACCTGATGGCCAAGAAGCTCGGCTTCGCCGATCTGTTGTTCAAGAACATCAAGGTCGAAGGCGATCGTCCGGTGCCGGAGGACATCCTGCGCGAGATAAACCGCGGTAGCTGGTCGACCGGCTATTGCGGCCAGTCGCCGGAGCGCTTGAAGCTGCACATGGCGAACCAGAAGGACTTCGATCTGGTCACCACGCGGGCCACGAGCGGCCCGGCGAAGGGCGACTATTACGGCTTGCCGTGGCCGTGCTGGGGTTCGCCGGAGGTCAAGCATCCGGGCACGCCGCTGCTTTACAACACGAACCTTGCCGTCATGGACGGCGGCGGTTGCTTCCGCGCCCGCTTCGGCGTCGAGCGCAACGGCGTGAACCTGCTGGCCGAAGGCTCCTACCCGACGGATTCGGAGATCAAGGACGGCTATCCCGAATTCACCTATGGGGTGCTCAAGAAGCTAGGCTGGGATACCGACCTGACCGCGGACGAGCTCGCGGTCATCCAGAAGATTGGCGCCGACAAGCCGGAGACGGTGTCGTGGTCGACCGATCTTTCGGGCGGCATCCAGCGCGTCGCCCTCAAACACGGTTGCGTGCCCTACGGCAACGCCAAGGCGCGCATGAACGCGTTCGGCCTGCCGGACCCGATCCCGGTGCATCGCGAGCCGATCTACTCGCCGCGTCTCGATTTGATCGCCAAATATCCGACGCTGCCGCACGCCAAGCAGTTCCGTCTGCCCAATATCGGCTTCTCGGTGCAGAAGGCCGCGGTCGACAAAGGCATCGCCAAGGACTTTCCGCTGATTTTCAGCTCGGGCCGCCTGGTCGAGTACGAAGGCGGCGGCGAAGAGACGCGGTCCAACAAATGGCTCGCCGAACTGCAACAGGACATGTTCATCGAGATCAATCCGGCGGATGCGTCCGACCGCGGCATCAAGGACGGCGGCTGGGTTTGGGTCACTGGCGCCGAAAATAGCTCCAAGGCGAAAGTCAAGGCGCTGGTGACCGCACGCGTCGGCAAAGGCGTCGTCTGGATGCCATTCCATTTCGGCGGCTGGTACGGCGGCAAGGATTTGCGGGCGAACTATCCGCAAGGCGTCGACCCGGTCGTGCTCGGCGAGAGCGCGAACACCATCACGACCTACGGCTACGACCCGGCCACCGGCATGCAGGAGCCCAAGGTCACGCTCTGCCAAGTCCGCGCGGCTTAAGGAGGCGATCATGGCGCGAATGAAATTCCTCTGCGACGCCGACCGCTGCATCGAGTGCAACGCTTGCGTCACCGCGTGCAAGAACGAGAACGAGGTGCCGTGGGGCATCAATCGGCGGCGCGTCGTCACCATCAATGACGGCTTGCCTGGCGAGCGCTCGGTATCGATGGCCTGCATGCATTGCACCGACGCGCCGTGCGCGGCGGTGTGCCCGGTGAGCTGCTTCTACACCACCGCCGACGCCGTGGTGCTGCACTCCAAGGACCTCTGCATCGGCTGTGGCTATTGCTTCTACGCCTGCCCGTTCGGCGCGCCGCAATATCCGCGCGTCGGCAATTTCGGCTCGCGCGGCAAGATGGACAAATGCACCTATTGCACCGGCGGCCCGGAGGCCGACGGTTCGGCGATCGAGTACGAGAAATACGGAGCCAATCGCCTAGCCGAAGGCAAATTGCCATTGTGCGCGGAGATGTGCTCGACCAAGTCGCTGCTGGCGGGCGACGGCGACATCATCGCGCAGATTTACAAGGACCGCGTCGCCAAGCGCGGCTACGGCTCCGGCGCCTGGGGCTGGCAGACCGCTTATCGCGAAACCATCGCGACCTGAAGACCGGACCGCAACTCAAGCGGCGGCGCGGCCTGCTGCGACCGCCGTGCAGAAAAGGGAGAAAGCCCATGGCGATGGTTTACGCCCGCATCCGGCTGGTCGCCGCCGCGATCGCATTGCTCGTTCTCGCCGCCGTGGCGACGCCGGTTGCCGCGCAACAGCCGAACTCGGTCAATCCGAATGCCGATGCCGTCAAGGAGCAGCAACTGCTCGAGCAGTTCAAGCGCATTCAGGGCCTCGGCACCATCCCGGACACAAAGTCATACACGATCGAGCAGCCGGAGGGCCGGCAGTGGCGGCAATATCACGAGGTCAGCCTGCCGTGGATCGGCACCATCGCCATGCTCGGCATGATCGTGCTGTTGCTCATCTTCTTTTTGGTGCGTGGCATGGTGCGTATCAAAGGCGGCCGCTCCGGCGTTAATATTGTGCGCTTCACCGCGTTCGAGCGGTTCGTGCACTGGATGACGGCCACCTGTTTCGTATTGATGGCGCTGACCGGCCTCAACATCACCTTCGGCAAGGTGGCGCTGTTGCCGCTGATCGGGCCGGGCGCGTTTTCCAAATGGTCGCTGGCGGCGAAATACGCCCACAATTTCCTCAGCTTCCCATTTACGCTCGGCGTCATCGTGATCTTCTGCATGTGGCTCGCCGGCAATATACCCAACGGGCGCGACCTCGCATGGTTCAAGCAGGGCGGCGGCATCGTCGGCGGCGACGACCCGCCGGCCTACCGCTTCAACGGCGGCCAGAAGGTGGTCTACTGGCTGGTGGTGCTGGCCGGAACGATCGTCGCGGTCAGCGGCTATCTGCTGATGTTTCCGTTCTACGGCACGACCATCGCCGGCATGCAGCTTGCGCAGATGGTGCACGGCACCGTCGCGGTGCTGTTCGTCGCCGCGATGATCGCCCATGCCTATATCGGCACGATAGGCATGGAGGGTGCCTTCGAAGCCATGGGCGAAGGCACCGTGGATCTCAATTGGGCCAAGCAGCACCACCGCCTGTGGCTCGAGGAAGAACAGGGCCGCGTCGGGCCTGCCGAGTTGGAGCGTCAGCCATCGCCCAGGCCCGCAACGCCCAGGGCATAGCATCGTGATGCACACGATTTGAAGCCGTGGGCTGTTTGGAGGATCGATTATGCGAGCATTTTTGTTGGCTTGTCTGGCCATCGTCGTTGTCGGCGCCGGCGGCTATCTTTTTGTCAACGCGATGCAGCAGCCAAGCGGAGCGGCCTATGCCACCGACGGCGCGCGCATCAGTCCGAGCTGGGCATGGCGCAGCACCGGCACGGCCGAGCCGGCCACGGCCGCCGAGGAGTGCGACATGCGCAAGCCATGGGGATGGTTTTTCGTCGATTTCGGGAGGCCGCGCGGCGAACCGGTCGCCTGCCGGCTTTCGCAATAGGCCGAACGGCCTTCGCAGCCAGGCACCACGGCCATCAAGATGTTTCTTGCCTCTGAAAGGGGAGAAACGCCGGACGCGGAAGGAACAGCGGCGATGAGCACGAAACGCGACACGAAATTCAGCGTTTGGCCGATCATGCGCAAGCTTC
>JASHQO010000330.1 GCA_030039105.1 Xanthobacteraceae bacterium | reverse complement strand
GTACGGATTCAAGTTTGCGTCCGCCTCGTGCGCGCAGGTCGAGGGCGCGCGGCTGATCACAGCGCACGACGCCCATCGTTCTTGTTCCTGCTCCCATCAAGGATACTGCAAAGCCCGCAGTTCGCGCGAAATTGCCGCCAGTCGTCACCGGCAATATGACGGGTACGCCGGTCACCCTATTGAATTTTTCCGGCGATATCACGAGCACCGGGCGTTTGCCTTGTTGCTCGTGGCCCGCGGCCGGGTCGAGCGAGACCAGGTAAATGTCGCCCCGCTCCATCAGATGAGCTCGCGGCCGACGGCAGGACTCGTAGCCCAGTCGCGATCCTCCCGCGAACGGCGTGCCGAAGGTTTGCATTGTGCAAGCAATTCATCGAGTGAATAGCGCCGCCGTTTCTTAGGATCCACAACAAGCCTGCCCGCCCTGATAGAGAGGCCGACAGCGGCATCCGGAGTGAGATCGAGCGCTTCCAACATCGGTTTAGGTATGGCCAACATGACCGATCCACCAACTTTACGAAGTCGAGTCGTATGAGGCATGAGCGTATCCTTAAGTTATACTGCAGTATAATATTGCGATCACAAGAGGGCAAGGTCTTCGCCATTCCATTCACATTTCCAACGCGGTACGTCGAGGCCGTGAGCGAACCGAACATCATCCTCATCGCCGGCCCGACGGCGAGCGGCAAATCGGCCTTGGCGCTGGCGCTCGCCGAACGGCTTGGCGGCACAATCGTCAATGCCGATTCCATGCAGGTCTACCGCGATCTCCGCATCATCACGGCGCGGCCGACGCCGGAGGACGAGCGGCGCGCGCCGCACCGACTCTACGGCCATGTCGATGCCGCGGTGAATTACTCGGTCGGGCGCTGGTGCGCCGAGGCGGCCGAGGCGCTGGCGGCGATCGGGCGGGAGGGGCGCACGGCCATCGTCACCGGCGGCACCGGGCTCTATTTCAGCGGCCTGACGCGCGGGCTCGCCGCCGTGCCGCCGATCCCGGCGCAAGTCCGCAACGCGGTGCGCGCACGGCTTGCCGGCGAGGGTGTCGAGGCGCTGCACGCCGAGCTTGCGCACCGCGATCCCGTCACTGCGGCGCGTCTGACGCCGCGCGACCGTTCCCGCGTCAGCCGCGCGCTCGAAGTGGTGCTCGCCACCGGCCGCGCCCTCAGCCAATGGCACGAGGCCAATATGCCGGCGGGTGTCGATGCGGCGCGGGCGGCAAAAGTCTTTCTCATGCCGGACCGCGACGAATTGCTGCGCCGGATCGATGTGCGCTTCGACGCCATGATGCAGCTCGGCGCGTTGGAGGAAGTACGTGCGCTCGCGGCGCGCCGTCTCGATCCCAGCCTGCCGGCGATGAAGGCGCACGGCGTGCCGTGGCTCATTCGCCATCTGCGCGGCGAGATCGCGCTCGTCGAGGCGGTTGAAGGCGGCAAGCGCGACACGCGGCACTATACGAAGCGACAGGCGACGTGGTTCCGCAATCAGCTTGCCGATTTTGCCTGGGTCGAGCCGACCGCGGCGCGCGCCGCAATCGAAGCGCAACTGCTGGCGCTGGCGCAATGAGGCGGCGATATGGTGCGCATGCGGAAATGGCACTACGCTTCGCCGGCTCGGCTTGCGATGGTGCGCGCCTGAAGCCGCGCCGGAGACAAAGTCACATGAGAGCGATCTTTTGCGCATTGCTACTCGTCCTCTGCGGCGCCGCCGGCGCGCGGGCGCAGGACTATCCGACGCGCAACGTCACCTTCGTCGTGCCGACCGGGCCCGGCGCCGCCACCGATCTGTTGGCGCGCATCCTGGCGCCGCAGCTCGGCGAGCGCCTGGGCAAGCCGTTCGTCGTCGAGGATAAGCCGGGCGCCGGCACGCTGACCGCGTCGAACGCGGTGGCGAAAGCGACGCCCGACGGCTACACCATCCTGATGGGCACGAGCACGCCGCTCGCCATCAACGCCACGCTGTACAAGCATCTGCCCTACGATCCGGCCACCGACTTCGTGCCGCTGGCGCTGATCGCGCGCATCCCGTTCGTGCTGGTGGTCAACAACGACCTGCCGGTGCATTCGGTGCCGGAGCTGATCGCCTATGCCAAGGCGCATCCCGGCGCGTTGTCCTACGGCTCGACCGGCCCGGGCACGCCGTTCCATCTCAACGGCGCGCTGTTCTCCGCCATGACCGGCATCGAGATGGTGCACGTGCCGTACAAGGCCGTGGTCGATGCGCAAGTCGACCTGATGGGCGGCCGCATCCAGGTGATGTTCACCGATTTCACCTCGTCGGTGCCGCTGATCGAGGACGGCAAGATGCGCGCGCTTGGCGTCACGACAAAAACGCCTGCTGCCGCCATGCCGGAGCTGAAGCCGATCGCCGAGCTCGGCGTGCCCGGCTTCGAGGCCGCGGCCTGGCAGATGGTGGCTGCGCCGTCGGCGACGCCGCGGCCGATCGTCGACAAGCTGCACGACACGCTCGAAACCATCATGGCGCTGCCGCAAACTCAGGAGTCGATCACGAAAATCGGTCTCATTCCGGCGGAAAGCGCCACGGTCGAACGGCTGCAGGCCTTCGTCCGTTCGGAAATCGTGCGCTGGGGCGAGGTCGTGAAGCGCTCGGGCGCATCGGTCGATTGAAGCATGATCCCGAAAAAGCCTGTCCTCGGACTTTGATCCGAGGATGGAAACCGGTTTTCGGAAAAGATCATGCGCAGGCAAAAAGGCTAGAGCGGGATGACGATTCGACCAAAACTCATCCCGCTCTAGCGCATGATCCCGAAAAAGCCTGTCCTCGGACTTTGATCCGAGGATGGAAACCGGGTTTCGGAAAAGATCATGCGCCGCTAAAGGACCTTCATGGATACCCAAGTCCTCATCGTCGGCGCCGGTCCGGTCGGGCTCACGCTCGCCATCGATCTCGCCCGGCGCGGCGTGCGCTGCACCTTGATCGAGAAGAACGACGCGCCGCTCGGCTATCCGAAGATGGAGCGCTGCAATCCGCGCAGCATGGAGATTTTCCGGCGCCTGCATCTTGCCGACACCATCCGCGCCGCCGGCTATCCGCCGGATTGGCCGATGGACACCTATCTGGTGTTCGACCTGATGCGGCCGCCGCTGTTCAAGATGCCCCATCCCACCGTCGCCGAGGCCAAGGCCAGGCGCGATGCCGCCCGCGACGGCTCGATGCCGCTCGAGCCCTATCAGATCATCTCGCAATATACGCTCGAGCCGCTGCTCAAAGCGGCGGTCGAGCGCGAGCCCAACGTGGCGGTGAGGTTCGGCCACGAATTGCAGTCGTTCGCGCAAGATGCCGAGGGCGTCACCGCGCAGGTCAAAAAGAGCAACGGCGAGAGCGTCGCCATCCGCGCGGAGTACATGGTCGGCTGCGACGGCGGCTCCAGCACGGTGCGCAAGCAGCTCGATTTCAAGATGGATGGCGAGCCGCATCTGCGCGAGATGCGCCAGGCGCTGTTCCACTGTCCCGAGCTGTTCGACAAGGTGCGGGCGCCGCGCGCCCGGCACTACAACCGCATCGACGACCATTGGACGCTGCTGATCGTCCAGGATTCGCGCGAGCATTTCACCATCCACGCCATCGTCGACAAGGACGAGGACATGGCGACGCTGTTCGAGAAGACCGTCGGCACGCCGGTGCGTTACGAGATGCTGCATTGCGCCAAGTGGGTGCAGCGGCTGTTGCTGGCCGAGCATTATGGCTCGAACCGCGCCTTCATCGCCGGCGACGCCGCGCATCTCGTCATTCCGACCGGCGGGCTCGGCATGAACACCGGCGTCGGCGACGCCATCGACATTTCCTGGAAGCTGGCGGCGACGCTTCACGGCTGGGGCGGGCCGCGGCTGCTGCCGTCCTACGAGGCGGAGCGGCGTCCGGTCGGCGCCATCAACGTCAAGGCCTCCGGCGGCGGCACCGCCGGCCGCACCGTCTGGCGCGCGGCGTACCGGCCGAACATCGAGGACGATACGCCGGAGGGCAGGGCGGCGCTCGCCCATCTGCTGGAGCTGGCCAAGGACGAAGCGCCGAAATCGTTCCGTGTCATCGGCGCCGAGCTCGGCTATCGCTACGCCGGCTCGCCGGTCGTCTGCGACGAGCCCGGCGGGCCGCAGCCGAATATCGAGGAATACCAGCCGACCAGTTGGCCAGGCGCGCGCTTGCCCCACGTCTGGATCGAGCCCGGCAAAGTCTCGGTGCACGATCGCATCGGCGACGGTTTTACGCTGCTGCGCCTCGGCGCCGGCAAGGCCGACGCGGCGCCCCTGCGCCAGGCCTTCGCCGGGCTCGGCGCGCCGTTTGCCGTGCTCGACGTCGATAGCGAGGCGGTGCGCGAGACCTACGGCTTCGACTATCTTCTGGTCCGGCCGGATTTGCATGTAGTCTGGCGCGGCAACGCGCTGCCGGATCGTCCGGACGCCGTGGCGCGCGTCGTCACCGGCCACTGAGGCCGGCATACGGAGCCTTTCATGTCCGCAGCGGGCAGCCGTCCGAAGGATGCCGAGGGCTTCGTCGAGGCCGCGCGAAAGCTCGCGCCGACGATCCGGGCGCTGCGCGGCGACATCGAGCGCGAGCGCAGCCTGCCGGCACCGCTGGTCAAGCAAATGGCCGACGCCGGCTTCTTCTCGTTGTGGCTCGCCCGCACGCTCGGCGGTCCGGAGCTGACCACGCTCGACTATTTCCGCGTCATCGAAGAACTGTCGCGCGCCGACGGCGCGGTCGGTTGGTGCGCGATGGTGTCGGCGGGCTATAGCCGGCTGTCCGGCTATCTCGACGACGCCGTGGCGCGCGAGGTTTTCGGCGACGGTTCCACCGTGGTCGCCGGCACCATCAATCCGACCGGCAAGGCCGTGGTCGCGCCCGGCGGCTATCGGGTCAGCGGACGGTGGAGCTACGGCAGCTTCATCCAGCACAGCACCTGGACCGTCGGCTCGAGCGTCATCTTTGCGAACGATGCGCCGCGCCGCGGCCCGGACGGCGCGCCCGACATGCGGCTGATGCTGTTCCCGACCGGCGCCGTGGAGATCATCGACACCTGGCGGGTCGGCGGCCTGCGCGGCACCGGCAGCCACGACTTCCGCGTCGCCGACCTGTTCGTGCCGGAGGAGCGCGCCATCGCCGCGTTCACCGCGAAGCCGGTGCGGCCCGGCACGCTGTACGCCGCGCCGTTCATCACCGTGTTCGCCATGGCGCTTGCCACCGCGCCGCTCGGCATTGCACGCGCGGCGATCGAGGCGTTCGTCGAGCTTGCCGAAGGCAAGACGCCGGTCGGCGCGTCGTCGCGGCTGCGCGACAAGGCGAGCGCCCAGGCCGATATCGGCAAAGCCGAGGCGCTCATTCGTTCGGCGCGCGCCTTTCTGATCGCCGAGCTGCGCGGCATCTGGGACACCGTGGCGGCCGGCGAGACGCCGTCGCTGCGGCAGCGCGCCGTGGCCCGGCTCGCGGCGGCGCAGGCGGCAAGCGCCTCCGCGCAGGCGGTCGATCTTGTCTACAACGCGGCCGGCGGCACGGCGCTCTACGAGACGAGCTTGATCGAACGCTGCTTCCGCGACGTCCACGCCACCACCCAGCACGTCGGCATCGCGTCGGGCAATTTCGAGATTTCCGGCCGCGTGCTGCTCGGCCTCGATCCCGGCACGCCGCGCTTCTGACGCATGCCGCTGCACCGGCTGCGGCGAAGCCACGCACGCCTTGGCGTCGGTGGCTGGCTTGTCGGGGACCCGTGAAACGGGCGAGTATTTGCGCCGCCTGGCAATGGCCTGCGTCGGGGAACGATCGTGATATTTGCACGGGCGCTCGCGGCGTCGGTTTTTGCCGCGTGCGTTGCAAGCGGCGGCGCCCGGCGCCGCCGCGGTCAGGAACGGCGCCACACGCTTTGCAGGAGGACTGGGAACAACGCCAATAACGAGATCGGCGCGAAAAATCGGAGCGCCGCCGAGTGAAATGATGAATGGGAGGAATTCATGATTTCTGCACGTGCGCTTGCGGCGTCGGTGCTCGCCGCCTGTCTCTCCGCCACGGCCGCCGCGGCGGCCTATCCCGAACGGCCGATCACCATGCTGGTGGCCTTTCCGCCGGGCGGCGCCGACGACGCCATCGCCCGCATCATCCAGGATCCGCTGCAGAAGGCGCTCGGCCAGCCGGTCGTGATCGAGAATGTCGGCGGCGCCGGCGGCACCATCTGCGCCGCACGGGGCGCGCGCGCCGAGCCCGACGGCTACACCATCATGCTGCACCAGGACGCGTTGGCGGCGGCGATGACGCTTTATCCCAATCGCACGTTCGATGCCGAGAAGGATTTCGTCACCGTCGGCCTGGTCAACACCGCCGCGACCACGCTTGCCGGACGGCCGACGCTGGCGCCGAACGATTTCAAGGAGCTGCTGCCGTGGCTCAAGACGCCGGGGCAGAACGTCAAGGTCGGCCATCCTGGCGTCGGCTCGTTCGGCCATCTGGCCGACGTGCTGATCATGCAGGAGCTCGGCCTCAAGGTGACCCAGGTGCCCTATCGCGGCGCCGGCCCGGCGCTGGTCGACCTGCTGGAGGGGCAGGTCGACCTCAGCATCATATCGGCCGTGGTCGCCAAGCCGTTGGTGGAATCGCACAAGATGAAGGCCTACGCGGTGATCGGCCGCAAGCATTTCGCCGGCCTGCCCGATCTGCCGACCTTCGGCGATCTCGGCTACAAGAAGCTCGACATCGATTTCTGGCACATGCTGCTGGCGCCCGTCGGCACGCCGCGCCCGATCGTCGACAAGCTCAACGGCGCGCTGCGCATCGCGCTCGCCGACGCCAGGGTGCAAAAGCTGTTCGCCGACGGCGGCATGGATTTCTATCCGGCCGGCGAGGAAACGCCGGAAGCCGCGGCCGCGCTGCTCAAGAGCGAGATAAAACTCTGGGGCGACGTTATCACCGCCAATCATATTTCCAGCCAGTAGCGTTTGACCGAGCGACTTTGTCGAAACGACAACAATGGCTCGCTCGCCGCGATTCATTTTCCTCAGTGCTCGCCGCTTGCTGCTCTCTCTCCCCGCGTGCGCCCGCTCGCGGGGAGAAGGAAGCGCCAGCGGCCCGCGCGCCGATCGACGACCAACGCGTCATTGCGAGGAGCCGACGGGTCCGCCTCGAAGTGGCCGGCCCGATGACAAGCTCCGCGACGAAGCAATCCGGAGCGCGGCACCGCTGCACTGGGTTGCTTCGCTGCGCTCGCAATGACGCGTTCTCTCGTTCTCGCGATGCCTGCGCATCCGAGTTGTCCGCACCAAAGCCACGAATGTCTTTCGCCTCCAAGAAAAATAAGGGGAGGCGGAGCGCCGGAAAGCGCGCACGGATGGGGCCGCGCTTGCGAAGCGCGGCGCGCGCCTTGTGATCGGCGCGCTCGCCTCTCGGCGCTCCACCGCGGCTCTGGCCTCGGCACCGCAGCGCCGAAGCTCAATCCAGGCCGCGCTTCACGCGATGGGATGCGAAGGCGTTACCCTCGCCCGGAACACCGCGCTTAAGCGAAGCACCTCGCGCGCCGGTCGTAATGCCGGCGGGGTCGATGCCCGGACCGCCCGGGAGCGCAGGTGACGAGCC
>JASHQO010000329.1 GCA_030039105.1 Xanthobacteraceae bacterium | reverse complement strand
TGCGCAGCGAAATCCTCAAGCTGCGCAACGATCCGACCGCCAATGCGGTCATGGCGGGCGCATTCACGCGATCCAATGCGGCGGTGCTGTCGGAACGTCTCGGGCGACAGCCGAGCGAAGGCGAATTGTATATCGCCCACTTCCTTGGCGCGGGCGGAGCGGCGCGCCTGATCTCGTCCGCGGCCGCGCAGCCGAATGCCAGCGCCGCGAGCTATTTCCCGCCGGCCGCGCATGCCAATCCTTCGATCTTCTACGATCGCTCGACCGGCCAGCCACGCACGCTGGCGCAGGTGCGCAATCTGCTCACCGCGCGCTACGACGTGGCGGCGCGATCGAGCCCGAGCGTGCCGGCGGCGAATACGGTCGCGCAAGCTTCGGCCGCGCCGACGACCGTTGCCGCGACGTCGTTTGCGCGCACGACCTCGTTTGCTCCCGCGGCTCATTCGGCTCCGGCCGTTCCGGTCTCTCATCCCGTTCGCACCATCCCGTTCTTCTCACCGACCGCCGCGGCGAGCACCGGCAGCGGCGCCCAAAGCGGCGCCCAAGTGGCGGCGACCGCTGCGGTCCCCGACACCGCCGGCATGACCAGCGCTTTTGCCGCTGCGGCGCCGACGCCGGCGGCGCAGCAGGCCAACGAGATTTTCCACGGCCTGTTCCAGGACACCGACCGCAAGGCGCCGGTTGCCGCCGTCGTCAGCCAATTGTGGACCACGCCCAACGCGCCGCCCGAAACCGACGGCGGCCAAGGCCAACCGCGGCGCCGCGATCTGCGCAGCCTGTTCAGCGATTCCGGCGAGCAGACGTAAGGCGCGTCCGCCTTAACGCTTCGGCAATCTTCGCAAACGGTTATGGTGAACGTTTTGTTAAGCGGCCGTCGTTACGGTTTTGCCAGCATACGAATCCGTGCCGCGTGAAAAAATGATCGTCCGCCATTTCCTCCACTGGGTGCGCACCGCTCCGGCCGCCGAACGGGCCGAAGCCACCAGTGCGCTGGCGCGGGCTTTCCTCTATTCCGATCTCTCGCCCGACGACCTCGGCGCCGCCGAAGGGGCGATGCTGATGCTGCTCGACGATCCGTCGCCGCTGGTGCGCCGCGCGCTCGCCGACGCGCTCGCCGCCAGCCCCGCCGCGCCGCCCGCGATCATCTTCGCGCTCGCCGCCGACCAGCCGAGCATCGCCGCGCCGGTCCTGGCACTGTCGCCGCTGTTCGTCGACGCCGACCTGGTCGATGCCGTTGCAACCGGTGCGCCGCCGGTGCAGGCCGCGATCGCGAGCCGCGCCGCGTTGCCGCGCTCGGTCGCCGCCGCCATCGCCGAAGTCGGCACCGCGGAGGCGTGCCTGGTGCTGGTCGAGAATCGGTGCGCCGACATCGCGCCGCTGTCGATGGACCGCATGGTCGAACGGTTCGGTCATCTCGCGGCGATTCGCGAGGCGCTGCTGGGCCGCGACGATCTCGCCGTGGCGACGCGGCAGATCCTGGTTGCAAAGCTTTCCGAGACGCTGGCCGGCTTCGTCGCCGGCCGGGAATGGCTCGACCTCGACCACGCCCGGCGCATCGCCCGCGAAGCCTGCGAGAAGGCAACCGTCGCCATCGCCGCCGACAGCGCCACGTCGGAGGTGCGGCCGCTGATCCGGCATCTGCGCGTCACCGGCCAGCTCACGGCCGGCCTCATTCTGCGCGCGCTCTTGTCCGGCAACGTCGTGCTGTTCGAGGAAGCGCTGTCCGAGCTTGCCGACATGCCGGTGGCGCGCGTCTCGGGCCTGGTCCATGACCGCGGCACCTCCGGCCTGCACGCGCTGTTCGACAGGGCAGGGCTGCCGGCATCGACCTTCCCGGCCTTCAAGGAAGCAATCCTGGCCATGCGCGAGGGCGGCCTGATCAGCGAGCCGGGCGACGCGGCGCGGCTCAAGCGCCGCATGATCGAGCGCGTGCTGACGCGCTGCGAGGATCAGGACCTCGGCGAGCTCGAGCCGCTGCTCACGCTGTTGCGCCGCTTCGCCACCGAGGCCGCGCGCGAGGAGGCTCGCCTGTTCTGCGATGAGCTGGTGGCGGCGTCGCTCGACGCCGAGGATTGCTCCGAGGCCGCTTAACCGCCGGCCTTTACAAGCCCGGCGCCAGCGGCGGCGCGAAGATGCTTTCCAGATAATCCGGGCGGAAGCTGTTTTCCTGGCGCAGGAATTCGTCGGTGACTTCGCGCAGCCGCTTGGTCAAAGCCGCGGCGGCGTCGAGGAGGTCGGGTCGCGCATATTCGCGAACGACGGCGCGCACCGCGTCGACATGCTGGTCGACCAGCGCCAGCGGGATGCGCTGCATTTCCGGCGTGTGCTCGACCAGCCGGCACAGGCTATCGGCGATGCCGGCGACGGCGGGAAAGCCGAAGGTGCCGGCTTCGCCTTTGATGTCGTGCACCGCGCGGAACAGCGCGTCATGGCTTTGCTGGGTGAAGCCGGCGCGCCTGACCTCCTGCCGCGCCGTTTCGAGGCGCTCGCACTCGGAATTCATCCAGGTGCCGAATTCGCTCGACAGCTCGGCGAGCGCCGCCTCGGCGCGGGCGACCGGATCGTCGATGACGTCGCCGGCTGGCGCGACGACCCGGCGCAGCTCGTGCGGCGGCGTGATCACTTCGTGATCCGCGTAGGTGGCGACCGAAGGCGAGTCGTCCTTGCGGCGGGTCATGCAGGCTCCTTGTTCATCAGACCATGGCCCGGGCTTTGTCCAAGAGCGGCTGTTGGCGCACCAACTCGTCCTTGCCGCCTTTGCGCCGCTCCGGGCCGACATAATTCGGGTTAACGTTGCGCCGCCGGTCCGGCCCGAAATAGGTCCGCGTTTTGACGTAGGGGCGCGGGTTGGCGACGACGTTGAAGATGCGCTCGTATAGCGCCTTGGCGGAGATCGGCTTGGCCAGGAATTCGGTGACACCGGCGTCGCGGGCGCTGATGACGCGCTTCTTCTCGGAATGGCCGGTCAGCATGATGATCGGCACGTAGGGGTTGGCATTGGCGCCCTGCTGCCGGATCATCTGCGCCAGTTCCAGGCCGTCGAAGATCGGCATCACCCAATCGGTCAGCACGATGTCGGGCATGTAATGGGTGAAGGCTTCGAGGCCGGCGGCGCCGTCCTCGGCCTCGTACACTTCGCGCGCGCCAAAGCCGTGCAGCAGCGTGCGCAAGATGCGTCGCATATGCGCGTTGTCGTCGATGACCAGGAAGCGCAGCCGGTTGAAATCGATACGGACCATGCAAACTCCCGGGCGGCGGGCGCCGGAGCGCACCACCAGCCGGTGAAACCGTAAATATTCGTCGTTAATGGGCGGTTAAGCCGCCGGGCCGCGCAATAGGACACGCCGGACGGCGGTTCCCGTCCCCGCGCCTTTGGCCGCGCGAATGTCGCATCGAAGCGGTGCGCTACCTCGTGCGCAGCCGGCCGCCTTGGTAGCGATGCATTCCCGATAGGGGCGCATAATTGTAAAGCGGCCCGGGGGAGGCCCCGGACTGCATGCCACCTTTCGGACCTGGTTTCGGACCTGGCACGATGTTTCCGCTGCCAGCCGAGGGATCGTAAGACTGCGCGAAGGTCGGCGCGCTCATTGCCAGAAAAGCGGCCGTTACAGCAAGGGCGATCAGCTTATTCACGAGCAAGTTTCCTTTTTTGGCTTCTTGACGGCCAACGCCGATCTTGTGCCGTGTTGCTCCACGGCCGCTGCATCTCTTGTATGAAAATATGGGAAGCTTGAAGCGGGCCATGCCTTATAAGCCGCGACGACTGCGCGCTGGGGCAAACGAATAAGTCACAATCCCGACATTTGCTCGTTGGCATGCAATTCGAAGAGGCCCGAACGCCGGAACATTTCGCGCGCGACCGGTTTGAGCGAGTAAAGCCGAGGCATCGGCTCTTTCAAAGGAGCTTCGCCATGTGCGATTACAGTCTTCATCTCGTCGCCTCGCGGCCGGCCGAAGTCGGCGACAGGTTGGTCGCGACCGAATTTGCCCAATCGATCACCCGCGGCTTCTCCGCGGTCGAAGCGCCCGGGGTTGCCGTATGCTTGCTTCCCGGCACCGAGCTCGCGTTCGAAGCCGAGGTGATATACGAGCGCGCCATGAGCTTGTTCGGCAAGGCTCGCGTCGCTCACAAGGTCGCCCGGTTCCGGCAGGTCAACGTGAACGATCCGCACGTGCACCATGACGCGCTGGAATTTCCCGACGGGCAACTGGTCATGATCACGCGATTGGTCCCGGGACAGCAGGCAACCGTGCTGCAACTGCCGCCCAGGACTGCCGAGACGCGGCGTGCAGACCGGACGCCGAGCCGGGAAGCCGAGCCGGTCGCAAACTAACCTTGCGATCAGACCCGAGCCTTCGGGACGGACCCTCGAGCACGGCGTCGGGATTGGCGACTGTCAGCGTCAATCCCGACGGCGAGAGAATGGCAAATTGACAGCGACGGCGTCCGGAGTTGGCAGCCGTCCGGTGTTCAGTCCGTGGGTTTCGTCCGCTTGGCCGGCAGTGTGGTGTTGAGCCAGCCCTCGATGACGCCGGCGATGGCGTCACTGTTCTTCTCCAGCATCATCATGTGGCCGTTGCCGCGGATGCCGCGGTCGGCGAGATGGATGAAGGTGTTGGCGACGCCGGCCTGGGTCAGATAGGCGGCGGTGCAGTGATCGTAGGAGGCGTGGTAGGACGCCTCCGACGAGATGATGAGGATCGGGATGTTTTTCAGGTTCGGCAGTTTGCGCGCCGGCTCGGCTTGCGACCAGCAGCGCACCAGGTCGGGCTTGTCCGGCTTGTCCTGGCGCACGAAGGCGAGCTGCTCGCCGTCCTTGAGCGGCGGATCGTAAGTCAGCGGAATGTCGCCGAGGCCGGAAATCTTGGTCTTGGCGGCGTCGCTGAACCAGTCGGGCGCGCCGTGGAAGTCGATGTCGTGGGCCGGCGGGCCGCTCGGCTCGACGGCTACGATGGCCTTCACCAGGTTCGGCCGCTTGTCGGCGATCGGCCAGCCCATGGCGCCGGACTGCGAATGGGTGAGCAGGATCGCCGGCCCGATCTTGTCGAGCAGCGCAGCTCCGGCGTCGCGGTTGAGCTCCTGCTGCTTGGCGAAGTCCTTCAGCGACGGAAATTGCGAGGCGTAGAACTGATCGAAGACGGCATCGCCGGGCGTCGCCGCGCCCGGCCATTGCGTGTGCAGGTGCGCTTGCGGCCAGAGGTTATAGCGCTCGGGTGCAGCAAAACGCTGCAGCTCGCGATCAAGCTCGGGGGAAGCGACCGTGCCATAGCTCTCGGTCCAATAGCCGGCGCGGCCGCGCGCGACCTGGTCGACCACATAGACCGCGTAGCCGCGGCGCAGGAAATATTGCGCCCAGCCTTCGCGGCCGTCCGGCGTGCCGGTGAAATTGGTGCCGGTCTGGCTGCCGCCATGGATCATGACGATCGGGTAGGGGTGCGAAAGCTTCTGCGGAATCTGAAACTCGGCATAGAGCTGGCCGACCATCGGCGAGCCGGGCCGTGTCGTGTCGATCTTGCCGCCGGCGAACAGATAGCCGGATTTGGCGATGACGAGCGGCGGCTCGGCGGCATCGACGTGGCGCGCCGCGGTACCCGACAGCGCGGCAAGACACGCCGCCAAAACTCTGCGAAGAATCTTCATGCGAAAGCCGCTCCGTATCGCCACGCCCATGGTGACCTCCTGTTGTCGGACGACGGACGACAGACGACAGACGACAGATAAAAATGCCCTGTCGTCCTTCACTGTCCGTCCTCCGTCTTCCGTCGTCCGCCGTCCGTCGTCCGTCCTCCGTCGTCCGCCCTCAGTAGCCGAACTGCTCGCGCAGGATTCGCTCGTCGAGGCTGTGACCGGGATCGAACAGCATGTGCATGGCGATGCTGTGATCCATGCCGATCTCGACGGAACGCACCGAGCGCACCTCGTCGTGGTCGGCGACCGCCGCGACCGGCCGCTTGTCGGCTTCGAGCACGTCCACCGTCACTCGGGCGTCGTCCGGCAACAGCGCGCCGCGCCAGCGCCGCGGCCGGAACGGGCTGATCGGAGTGAGCGCCATCAGCGGCGCGCCGATCGGAATGATCGGCCCCTGCACCGAAAGATTGTAGGCCGTCGAGCCGGCCGGCGTCGCCAACAGCACGCCGTCGGCCACCAGATCGGGCAGCCGCACCTTGCCGTCGATCCGCACGCACAGCCGCGCCGCCTGATAGGTCTGGCGGAACAGCGACACTTCGTTGATGGCGCGGTGCCGGTGCACGCGCCCGGCGGCGTCGCGGGCGCGCATCAACAGCGGATGGATGACGCTGACCTCGGCGGCGTTGAGCCGCTCGACCAGGCCGTTATCGGAGTACTCGTTCATCAGAAAGCCGACCGTGCCGCGGTGCATGCCGTAGATCGGCTTGCCGGAATTCATGAACCGTTGCAGGGTCGCCAGCATCAGGCCATCGCCGCCGAGCGCGACGACGACGTCGGCGGCTTCCGGCCGGGCGTCGCCGTAGCGGCGGACCAGCCGGCGCCGCGCCTGCTGCGCTGCCGACACGTCGCTGGCGACGAAGGCGATGGCCTTGTAGCGGGATGTGGTTCGGCGCTTGGGCATGAACGGGCCGGGCTCGAGCAACAGGGTCATGCGGCGCCGCGGCGCCGTTGGGAGATGAAATGGAACGCGCGGTGTTCGTCTATACGACCTATCCATCCGTTGTCGAGGCGGAAGCGGCCGGGCGTGCTTTGGTCGAGCGGCGGTTATGCGCCTGCGTCAACATCCTGCCCGGCATGGTCTCGCTCTATTGGTGGCAGGGCAAGATCGACCGCGGCGACGAAGTGGTGATGATCGTCAAGACCCGCGCCTCGCTTGCCGAGCCGGTGCGCGCCGCGGTCCGGCAGATGCACTCCTACACCACTCCTGCCATACTCGTGCTGCCGATCGAGAACGTCGATCCGGACTACCACGCCTGGATCGCGGCCGAGACGCGAGAGCAGGGCACATGAGCAAGTTCATCGCGGTGGTGTGCTGCATTGTCGTTGCGCTCGTCGCGACGCCGCTTGCGGCGCAAACCTATCCTGAGCGGCCGATCAAGATCGTCGTGGCCTATCCGCCCGGCGGTCCGACCGACACGATCGCGCGCGTCGCCACGGCCGGCCTCGATCAGGCGCTGCATCAGAGTGTGATCATCGAAAACGTCGCCGGCGCCGGCGGCAGGATCGGTGCCCGCGACGTCGCGCGCGCCGCGCCCGACGGCTATACGCTGCTCATCGGCGGCACCAACGACAACTCCATCACGCCGATCCTGTACAAGAATCTCGACTACGACCCGGCGAAGGATTTTG
>JASHQO010000328.1 GCA_030039105.1 Xanthobacteraceae bacterium | reverse complement strand
CCGAGCCGGAGCCCTTGGTGGCGGCATCGAACACGTATTGCTGCACGAAGCTGCCGTCCTTGCGGAACACCTGCACGCGATTGTTGGTCCGGTCGCAGACGAAGACGAGATCGTCCTTGGACAGCCCGATGCAATGCACCGGATTGGCGAATTGCGGCGAGTCCGGCGTGTAGTTCGGCAGGTTGTCGTCGGTCGGCGTCTTGCCGTAGGCACCCCAGATGCGCTTGATGGCGCCGGTCGTGGCATCGAGCACGGCGACGCGGTGATTGCCGTAGCCGTCGGCGGCGTAAATCTCGTTGGCCTTGGCATCGAGCTCGAGCGCGGCGACGAGACCGAACTGGCTCAAATCCGTGCTCGAGGTCAGCGGGCCGCGCCGGCCGAGCTCCGTGACGAATTTGCCGTCGGTGGTGAACTTCAGCACCATGCTGTCGCCCTTGCCGTTGCCGGAGAGCCAGACGAAGCCCTTGTTGTCGACCAGGATAGCGTGCTCCTGCAGCGGCCAGTCGTAGCCCTGATTGTCGCCCGGACCGCCCCACGCCTTGATGACGTCGCCGGCCTGGTTGAACACCAGCACCGAGGGCGCCGGCACGCAGCATTTCGAGCGCGGCGGGTTGAGCGCGGCGCCCTTCTCGTCGTCGGTCAGCGAACGCGGTCGCTGGAACACCCAGATATTATCCTGGGCATCGACCGCGATGCCGCCGACCTGGCCGAGGATCCAGTTGTTCGGCAGCGGTTTCGGCCAGTACGGATCGACGCGGAAGGCCGGACTCTGTGCCTGCGCCGCGCCGGGGAGGCAGAGCAGCGCGAGCGTGGCCGCGACCGCGGCCGCAATTGAACGCATCTGAATCATTGGCTCCCTCCGCTCGCACGTCGCGGTGCACTTTTGGCAAGCATGACGCACGGCTATAATCGCTGCAAGCGCCCCGCCGCGAGCTTAAGCTCGCGAAGAAACTCAAGGAGGCTGGTCCGATGATGATGGAAGCGCGCCTGGATTTCAGAAAGGCCTCGCCGCAAGGTGCCAAGGCGATGAGCGCCCTGCACGCCTTCGTGCGCGACTGCGGGCTCGAGCACACGCTGCTGGAGCTAGTGAAGCTTCGCGCCTCCCAGATCAACGGCTGCGCCCATTGCATCGACATGCACACCAAGGAGCTGCGCGCGGCCGGCGAAAGCGAGCAGCGGCTCTATCTGCTCGATGCCTGGGACGAGTCGCCGTTCTACAGCGCCCGCGAGCGTGCCGCTCTGGCCTGGACCGAGGCGGTCACGCTGGTCGCCGAAGGCCACGTGCCGGATGATGTCTATGGCCAGGCGCACGCGCAGTTCAGCGATGAAGAGCTCGTCAACCTGACGCTGGCGATCGTCGCCATCAACGGCGCCAACCGCCTCAACATCGCGTTCCGCACCGTGCCCGGCAGCCATCGCGTCGCCGCGCGGCAGGCGGCGGAGTAGCGACGGCGAAAGCACGATCCCGAAAAAGCCGGCCCGCGGACTCGATCCGAGGGTGAAAACCGGTTTTCGGAAAAGATCATGCGCAAGCAAAAGTTAGAGCGGGATGACGATTCGACCAAAACTCATCCCGCTCTAATGAATCTCCGGCTCGGCGGTGCGCGCCTGACCTTCGAGAAAATCGAAATCGCAGCCCTCGTCGGCCTGGCCGATGTGCTGCGAGTACATGGCGCCGTAGCCGCGCAGGAAATGCGGCGGCGGCGGGGTCCAGGCGGCGCGCCGGCGCGACAGCTCCTCGTCGCCGACGTGGAGGTGAATTTTCCGCGCCGCGACGTCAATCTCGATCTCGTCGCCGGTGTGCACGAAAGCGAGCGGGCCGCCGACATAACTCTCCGGCGCGACGTGCAGGATGCAGGCGCCGTAGCTGGTGCCGCTCATGCGCGCGTCGGAGATGCGCAGCATGTCGCGCACGCCGGCCTTGATCAGCTTCTTCGGGATCGGGAGCTGCCCCCATTCCGGCATGCCGGGCGCGCCTTTCGGGCCGCCGTTCTTGAGCACCAGGATATGGTCGGGCGTGACGTCGAGATCGTCGCGCTCGACCTCGCGCGCCATGTGGTCGTAGTTCTCGAACGCGATCGCCTTGCCGCGATGCTTGAGGAAGCGCTCCTCGGCGGCGGCCGGCTTCATCACGCAGCCGCGCGGCGCGAGATTGCCGGTCAGCACCACGGTGGCGCCTTCCGGATAAAGCGGCTTATCGAGGCCGTGGATGACGTCGGGAATATGCACCTTGCTGTCGGCGATATTTTCGCCGAGCGTGCGGCCGGTGACGGTGATGCAGTTGAGATCGAGCATGCCCTTCATCTCGCTCATCAGCGCGCGCAGGCCGCCGGCGAAATAAAAATCCTCCATCAGATATTTGCCCGACGGCGTGATGTTGGCGATCACCGGCACCTGCCGGGAAATCTCGTCGAAGCGCTGCATGTTCAGCGCGACGCCGGCCCGGCGCGCCATGGCGATGACGTGGATGATGGCGTTGGTCGAGCCGCCGAGCGCCATGTGGACGCGGATGGCGTTGTCGAACGCGGCCGGAGTGAGAATCTTGTCCGGCGTCAAATCCTCCCACACCATCTCGACGGCGCGGCGGCCGGCCGCGGCGCACATGCGCGGATGGCTGGCGTCGGGCGCCGGGATCGACGACGCGCCCGGCAGCGACAGCCCGAGTGCCTCGGTGATCGCCATCATGGTCGCGGCGGTGCCCATCACCATGCAGGTGCCGAACGAGCGGGCGATGCCGCCCTCGATCTCGTTCCATTCGGCGTCGCCGATGCGGCCGGCGCGTTTCTCGTCCCAATACTTCCAGGCGTCCGAGCCGGAGCCGAGCGCGTTGCCGCGCCAATTGCCGCGCAGCATCGGGCCGGCCGGCACGTAGATCGCCGGCAGGCCCATGCTGATTGCGCCCATGATCAGGCCGGGCGTGGTCTTGTCGCAGCCGCCCATCAGCACCGCGCCGTCGATCGGATGGCTGCGCAAGAATTCCTCGCACTCCATGGCGAGGAAGTTGCGGTACATCATCGTCGACGGCTTGACGATCGGCTCGGCGAGCGACATCGCCGGCAGCTCGATGGGAAAGCCGCCGGCCTGATAGACACCGCGTTTGACGTCCTCGGCGCGGCTGCGCAGATGGCCGTGGCAGGCGTTGATGTCGCTCCAGGTATTGACGATGCCGATCACCGGCTTGCCGACCCAGTCGTCGCGGCCATAGCCGAGCTGCTGCAGCCGCGAGCGATGGCCGAACGAGCGCAAGTCGTTCTTGCCGAGCCAACGGTAGCTGCGCAGCTCCTCGGGCGATGTCTTTTTGTTCGTTGTCATGGGCGACCCTGCCGGACGGTTATCTTTTCGCTCATCCTACTCCGCCGTCGCGCCGGTGGCGGTGACCACCTTGGCCCATTTCGCCGTCTCGTCGGCGACGAGCTTGCCGAAATCCTCCGGCGTGCCGGGGATCGGAGCGCCGCCGAGCTCGGCGAGCTTGGCTTGCAGCGCCGGATCGGCGAGCGCGGCGTTGATTGCCTTGTTCAGCGTGTCGATGATCGGCCGCGGCGTACCCTTGGGCACTTCGAGGCCATAGAATACGCTGGCCTCGAATCCCGGCACCGTCTCGGCCACGGTCGGCACGTCGGGCAGCGCGTCGGAGCGCTTCGCCGTGGTCACCGCCAGCGCGCGCAGCCGGCCGCCTTTGATGTGGCCGATCGACGACGGCAGATTGTCGAAGAACACCTGGTCCTGGCCGGCGAGCAGATCGGCGATCGCCGGCGCGGCGCCGCGATACGGCACGTGCACCAACTCGATGCCGGTCATCATCGTGAACAGCACGCCGGAGAGATGGGTCGAGGTGCCGACGCCGGCCGAAGCCATGTTCACCTTGCCCGGATTGGCCTTGGCGTAGGCGATGAACTCGGCGACGGTTTTGGCCGGCACGTTCGGATTGACTTCCATGACGTTCGGCACGCGGATGAAGCCCGCGACCGGCGCCATGTCGCGCATGAAATTGAAATTCAGATTCTTGTACAGCGTGGCGTTGATGGCATTGGCCGGGTTGGTGAGAAACACCGTGTAGCCGTCGGGATCGGCCTTGGCGGCCATTTCGGTGGCCAGATTGTTGCCGGCGCCGGGCTTGTTCTCGATGACGAACTGCTGGCCGAGATGCTCGGACAGATATTGTCCGATCAGGCGCGAGACGATGTCGGTCGAGCCGCCCGGCGGATAACCGACCAGCCAGCGCACCGCGTGGCTCGGATAATCGTCGGCGGCGCGCGCCGGGGCCGCCGCCAGAACGGCACCAGCGACAGCCAGCGCGGCCAGCCAAAGACCATGACGCTGCATCGTTCTCTCCCTTGCTCCTGCTTCAGAGCCTAAAGCATGATCCCGAAAAGTGGAAACCGATTTTCGGAAAGGATCATGCGCAAGCAAAAGGCTAAAGCGGGATGACGATTCGACCGAAACTCATCCCGCTCCAGCCGCCACCGGCGACCCCACACAAGGGCACAACAGCCATGATTTTCTCGGCCTTTCGGCACCTTGCCGGCAATCACAGGGGTCGCTAGCTTCACCGCCCTCTCCCGGAAAAGCGTGAGGACATTGCCATGATCGACTTTTATGCGTTGACCAGCCCGAACGTGCAGAAAATCTACATCATGCTCGAAGAGACGAAGCTGCCCTACAAGGAGCATCTCGTCGACGTCTGGAAAGGCGAGCAATACAATCCCGATTTCATCAAGATCAACCCGAACTCGAAAATTCCCGCCATCGTCGATCACGACGGCCCGGGCGGCAAGCCGATTACCATCTTCGAGTCGGGCGCGATCCTGCTCTATCTCGCCGAGAAGAGCGGCAAATTCATGCCCAAGGACGCCGCCGGCAAATACGACGTGCTGCAGTGGCTGTTCTTCCAGACTTCGAGCGTCGGCCCGATGTTCGGCCAGTTTACCCACTTCAAGATGTTCGCGCCGAAGGGCGCCGACAACGGCTACGCGATGGGGCGCTACCAGACCGAAGTGAAGCGGCTTTATGAAGTCCTGGAAAAGCGCCTGGCGCACGCGCCCTACATCGCCGGCAGCGAATACTCGATCGCCGACATGGCGACCTTCCCATGGACGCGCAATCACGACGCCCAGGGGGTCAAGTGGGACGACAATCCCAACCTGGCGCGCTGGTTCAAATCGATCGAGGAGCGGCCGGCGGTGAAGGCTGCGCTCGCCAAAGTCGGCCAGATCAAATCCAACCGCGACACCGCGAGTGACGACCAGAAGGACCGCTTCTTCAACCGCGGCAGATACGCACGCGCGTAACTTGTAGGGTGGGCACCACGCGTCCTTGGACTGCGCGTGGGCAAAATTGCCGGTGCGTGGTGCCCACGCGGCACGGCAGAGCGGGCAATTTTACCTACCCTACGTGCCACTCGCCTTTTCCATCATGTCGCGCATGAAGCGCACCGCGGCGGGACCTTTGAGCGCGCTGGCCCACAGCTCGCGCGCCATCTTTTCGTGCAGCGCCAGCGCTTCCGGCGCCGAGGTGATCATCGCCATGCCGACGCGGATATTCGGCTCCTCGCCGAGGCGGAACGGGCTCAACGCCAAAATCTGCCGGTCGGGCTGACGGAAGATCTGAAAGCTCGTGTGCGGCAGGGTATCGAGCACGATGCCGATCTGCACGCCGATCGGCTCGTTCTCCATCAGCGCGGTGAAATGCTCGGCTTCGGCGCGGGCGAGCGCGCGGCGCTCGCGGCGCAATTTTTCCGGCAGGTCATGACGCCCGACCAGGCCGTTGCGCAGAAAACGCTCCATCTCGGCGGCGGCGATCAGGTTGACGACCGCGGGGCGGCGGCGGCGATAGGTCTCCTTGCGCGCCCGCAGCACCGCCATCAGTTCGTCGATCTGGGCGAGCGCCCGCTCGCGGCTGTCGAGCGCGTCGGGCACCGACTCGCGCAAGACGTCGCCGAGCGCGCGGTCGAACGCGTCGGACGCGAGCACGTAGGAGATCGGCCCGGCCAGCACGATGACGTGCTCGGCGGTCTCCTCGATCT
>JASHQO010000327.1 GCA_030039105.1 Xanthobacteraceae bacterium | reverse complement strand
TGCCGGCGTCCGGCGCATCGGGCGAGGCGCCGAGCCAATGAGCGCGGTCGCCGAAACCCTTTCGCCGGCTCCGCCGCCCGCGCCCGTCGAGCCGTGGCGCCGGCGCCTGTTACGGCAGCTCCTTTACGGCCGCGATACCAATCGCGCCGCCAAGGCCCGGGCCCGGGTCGGACTGGCGATCATCGTCTTTGCCCTGGTCTATTCCGTCATCGCCGTGCGGCTCATGATGTTCGCGGCGGTCGCCGACGGCCGTATCGCCCATCGCGTGGTATCCGGCGACGCCATCGGCACGGCGCGTCCCGACATCCTCGACCGCAACGGCGAGGTCTTGGCGACCGACGTGCGCGTGCCGTCGCTCTATGCCGAGCCGCGCCGGCTGATCGAGCCCGATGGCGTGTACGAAGTGCTCACCGCCGCGCTGCCCGACATCAACGCCAAGGAATTGCGCGAGCGGCTGTCGTCGCGGCGCGGCTTCGTCTGGCTCAAGCGCGACATCACGCCGGAGCAGCAGCGCGAGATCTATCGTCAGGGCATGCCGGGCATCGGCTTCCTCAACGAGAACAAGCGCGACTATCCGAACGGCGCCGAGGTCTCGCATCTGCTCGGCCGGGTCGATACCGACAATCAGGGCATCGCCGGCATCGAGAAGTGGCTCGACAACCAGGGCCTCAATGCGCTGCACATGGCCGGGCTCGCCACCGATCGCCTGCAGACGCCGGTGCAGCTCGCGCTCGACCTGCGCGTACAGCACGCGCTGCGCGACGAGTTGGTCAAGGCGCGGGAGAAATTCCATACCATTGCCGCCGCCGGCCTCGTCCTCAATGTCCGCACCGGCGAGATCGTCGCCATGGTGTCGGAGCCGGATTACGACCCGAACATTCCCCACGATCCGCACGATCTGTCGCTGATCAACCGGTTGACCACCGGCGTCTACGAGATGGGCTCGACCTTCAAGGCGTTTACCGTCGCCATGGCGCTCGACTCCGGCAAGGTGACGTTGAAATCCTCGTTCGATGCCCACAATCCGATGCATTACGGCAAGTTCGACATCCACGATTTCGAGCCGATGCAGCGCTCGCTCACGGTGCCGGAGATCTTCACCTATTCGTCGAATATCGGCGCAGCGCATATCGCCATGGCGATGGGCATCGACGCCCATAAGGCATTCCTGAAAAAGATGGGCCAACTCGACCGGCTGCGCACCGAATTGCCGGAAAGCGCCGAGCCGATCGTGCCGAAGCGCTGGGGCGAACTCAACACTATCACCATTGCCTTCGGCCACGGCCTGTCGGTGGCGCCGCTGCAGGCGGTGATGGGCGTTGCCGCGCTGATGAACGGCGGCATTTTGCTTCCGCCGACCTTCATGAAGCGCAGCGAGGCCGAGGCGCAGGCGCTCGGCAGCCGCGTCATCAAGCCCGAGACCAGCCTGATGATGCGCTACCTGATGCGCCTCAATGTCGAGAAGGGCACGGCGGCCAAGGCTGACGTCCCCGGCTACTATATCGGCGGCAAGACCGGCACCGCCGACAAGGTCGTGTTCGGCCGCTATTCCAAGACCAAGGTGTTGACCGATTTCATGGCGGTGCTGCCGGCCGACCATCCGCAGTATCTGCTGCTGATCATGCTCGACGAGCCGCACGCGACGCCGGAAACCCATGGCTTCACCACGTCGGGCTGGAACGCGGTTCCGACCGGCGGCGCGGTGGTGGCGCGCATCGCGCCGCTCCTTGGCATCGAGCCGCGCCTCGACCTGCCGCCGGCCGATCAGCTCATACTGGCCTCGATGAAGGAAAGCAGGTAAGCCGTTGGCTGCGGCGGGATGCCGCCAAAGAATCTTGCAACGCCGCTCGAGATGAAGCTTCGCGAGATCTTGCCTTCCGACGCGGAGTTCGACCGACGCCACGCCGAACGCGAGATCGGCGGGGTGACGGCGGACAGCCGCAAGCTCAAGCGCGGCGATCTGTTCGTCGCCGTTGCCGGCACCAAGGCCGACGGCGCACGCTTCATCGCGCCGGCGATCGCCGCGGGCGCTGTCGCCGTCCTCGCCGAGCAACCGCCGGCTGCGCCGGTGGCGGACGACGTCGCCTTCGTGCGCGTGCCGAACGCACGGCGCGCACTGTCGTTGGTCGCCGCCAGATTTTATCCGCGTCAGCCGCAAATCGTTGCCGCGGTCACCGGCACCAGCGGCAAAACCTCGGTCGCGGCCTTCACCCGGCAGATCTGGAGCACGCTCGGCCGTCGCGCCGCCAGCATCGGCACCGTCGGCATCGTTTCGCCACGCGGCGAGACCTACGGCTCGCTGACGACTCCGGATCCGGTCGATCTGCATCGCTCGATCGATGCGTTGGCCGGTGAAGGCGTCACGCATCTCGCCATCGAGGCATCGTCCCACGGCCTCGATCAATTCCGGCTCGACGGACTGCGGCTTGCGGCCGGCGGCTTCACCAACATCACCCGCGACCATCTCGACTATCATCAGACTTTCGACGCCTATCTCGCCGCCAAGCTGCGGTTGTTCGAGGCGCTGCTGCCGTCCGGCGCCGCAGCCGTCATCGACGTCGATCACGATCATGCCGACGCGGTGGCCGGCGCAGCCAGGGCCCATGGGCTGTCGATTGTCGGCGTCGGTCGCAATGGCGGCGACCTCCGGCTCGTCGACGCCAGGATCGACGGCTTCGCGCAGACGCTGACGATCAAATACGGCGGCAAGGATTTTCAGGTGCATCTGCCCCTGGTCGGCGAGTTTCAGGTCGAGAACGCCATGGTCGCCGCGGGCCTTGCCATTGCGACCGGCAGCGCTGCCAGCGCCGTGTTTCCGGCATTGGAGAACCTGAAAGGCGCCAAGGGACGGCTCGAGCTTGTCGGCTCAAGCCGCGGTGCGCCGATCTTC
>JASHQO010000025.1 GCA_030039105.1 Xanthobacteraceae bacterium | reverse complement strand
GCCCATGACCGGAACGCCGACCCGCAGGCCGGCATCGACAAGCCTGGTCATGTTGTGCACCGAGCGGGTCTCGTGCTCGCCGCCGATGAATACCTGGATGCCGACGCCGGCGGCGTTGAGCCGCATCGCGTCGTCCATGTCCATGGCGATCTGCTCGTCGGACAGCTCTTCGCGCAAAATGCTCGGGCCGCCGCTCGCTCGCAGCACCATCGGCTTCTGGCATTCCGCCGGAATGACGGAGCGCAGGATGCCGCGGGTGCAGAACAATGCGTCGCAGTTCGGCAGTAGCGGCACGATGGAGAGATCGATGCGCTCGAGCCCGGTGGTCGGGCCCTGGAAATAGCCGTGGTCGATGGCGAGCATCACGGTGCGGCCGGAGACCGGGTCGAATACCCGCGCCATGCGATTCTTCATGCCCCAGTCGAGCTGATGGGTGCCTTTGAGGAAAAAGCCCGGCGTCTGCTGCGGCCGATCGACGGCGTAGCGTTCGCCTTCCTTGTCCGCTTCCGGCATGATGCACCTTCCTGAAAGCGCGGCGCGCGTGCGCGAGTCGGCAGACGTATGCGCCTTCACCCGCGGACCAGCAAGGGTACAGCCGAGCTTTGCGGTTTGGCGAAAGACCGCGGTTACTGCTGGGCGCGCTGCTTCTTGTGCTTGCGAGGCGCGGCTGGCGCCGGCATTGGCGTGCCGGCCATGTCGGGATTGGGACCGCAGGTGCCGCGGATGCCGCCGATCACGTTCGGGTAGCACTCCTCGAAGGTGCGATAGCTGCAGTCCACGGTGACGTCGTCATACTCGAAGAACGCGCACCAGGGCTCGTGGCGCCAGCCCGCGGCTTGGCCGGCCGGCATGGTCCAGCCGAGGAATGCCATCGCGGCGGCGGTCGCAAATGCCGATTTCACGACGAGTATCTTCACTGCAATCTCCAGCCCGCGCGGGCGGGCGGGCATGCGGTAAACACCGGCGGCCGATCAATCTTTCCGCGGCGAGGCCGGATCGTCGATTCCGGGCTGGATTTTATAAACTATTGATTGCGCATAAAAATCAGGAGTTGAGTCGATCATCCCTTGGCATAGTTCTCGTTTTGTTCTAAGATGAAAAGCTGGAACATACAGAGAATATCCCATGGGCTTTCCACATATGACCGAGCCCAACGCCCTTCGCATGGCGCACAGCCGCGCCGCGGTGATGGAGGAACTGCGCCGGCTCATGCCGCGCCTGGAGGGGCGGCGCAAACCCCTGCCGTTGGGCTTGGCCGCCATCGATTCCCATTTGCCGGGCGGCGGTCTCGCCTGCGGCGCCTTGCATGAGGTGATGCCGGCGGCGGAGGGCGCCATCGCTGCAGCCTTCGGCTTTATCGCTGCGATTCTGGTCCGCATTCATTCCCCTCTCCCTTGGCGGGAGGGGTTAGGAGTGGGGGTCGAGAGGCGATCCTCGAACGTCAACGTCCTTACGCCGCAGACTGCTCCGCTGCTCTTGGTGATGCCGCCCTACGGCCTGCGTCCCTATCGCGCGCACGGCCGGCTGCATGGTCATGGTCTGCGCACGCTCGGCCTCGATCCCGCCCGCCTGATCCTGGTCGAGACCGCGCACCGCAAAGAGACGCTGTGGGCCATGGAGGAAGCGGTGCGGTCGCAAGCGCCGGCCGCGGTCGCCGGAGTCATCGATCAACTCGATCTGAAATTAAGCCAACGGCTGCATCTCGCCGCCGTCGATGCCGGCCTGCCGCTTTTTCTCCTGCGGCCGGCGCCCCCCTCCCTTCCCTCCCCCGCAAGCGGGGGAGGATGGGGCAGCGCCGCCGCAACGCGCTGGCGCGTCGGCACCGAAAAAGCCGCGTGCGACCGCTTCGGCCTCATCGCGCAGCCGCGCTGGCACCTGCATCTCGAACGCTGTCGCAACGGACGGCCGGGCCAATGGCTAGTGGAGTACGATCATGTCGCGCATCGTTTCAGTTTGGCTGCCGCGCTGGCCGATCCTGCGGGCGCTCGCGGCGCGGGCGAAGCATCCATCCGGCAAGCCGGTTGATCCGGACGCGCCGTTCGTGCTGACCGTTGCCGGCACGGGCGGGCTGCGCATCGCCGCGCTGAACGAGGCCGCCGAGGCTTTGGGCCTCGCCGTCGGCGAGCCGCTCGCCGACGCGCGGGCCAAAGCCGGATTTGTCCAGGTGCGCGACGCCGACCCTGCCGCCGACGACGCGGCGCTGCGGCGGCTCGCGCTGTGGGCGACGCGCTACACCCCGACCGCGTCGCCGTGGGGCGAGGATAACGGCGCCGACGGATTTTTCCTCGACATCGAAGGCGCGGCGCATCTGTTCGGCGGCGAGGAAGCGTTGCTCGCCGACCTTGCATCGCGACTGACAAAAAACTTCGGCCTGCCGGCGCGGCTTGCGGTCGCCGATACCGCCGGCGCCGCCTGGGCGCTGTCGCGCTTTCACAAGCACAAAGCGCCGTCGTTCATTCTGCCTTCGGGCCAGGAAGCCGCGGCGCTGGCGCCGCTGCCGACCGCGGCACTGCGGCTCCAACCGGAGACCCGCGCCACCTTGCGCCGGCTCGGCTTCAAGACCGTCGGCGCGCTGCTCGACAAACCGCGCGCGCCGTTCGCCGCCCGCTTCACGGCCGAATTGCTCCGGCGCATCGACCAGGCGCTCGGCCGCATCGACGAACCGCTCGTGCCGATCGTCGCGCCGCCGGTCTATCACGCGTTGCGTTATCTGCCCGAGCCGATCTTCACCCACGAAGCGATCATCGCGCACGCCAGTCGTCTGATGCACTCGCTCACCCATGTGCTGACCCGCGACGACGTCGGTGCGCGCAGCCTGCGGCTCTGCCTCTACAACGTCGACGGCGCGGTCGAGGCTATCGACATCGGCCTGACGCTGCCGACGCGCAGCGTCGATCATGTGGCGCGCCTCATCGCGCTCAAGCTCGAAACGCTGGTGGCAAGCTACGATGCCCGCTTCGGCTTCGAGGCCGTCGGCCTTGCGGTGACCTGCGCCGAACCGATGCCGGCGCAACAAACAGAGTTCCCTTCCTCCCCTCCCTCGGATCCCTCCTGCGCTTGCGAGGCGGGGTCCGAGTGGGGAGACGGTGACCGCACCGAACGCCGCGCCGCCTTGATCGACGCGCTGCGCCAACGTCTCGGTCCGGCAAGCGTGCGCCGCTTCGAAGCGGTCGCCAGCCATTGGCCCGAACGCGCCGAAGTGCTGTCGCCGATCGACGGCGCGGCAGCCGCGCCGTCCTTTGACCAACAAGTCTTGGACCAACAAGCCCTGGACCAACAAACGGTGCAACCGCGCCCACTCCTGATCCTGCCGCACGCCGAGCCAGCCGAAGAGGTTTTGGCGCTGATCCCCGACGGCCCGCCGCGGCGATTTTCCTGGCGCGGCACGACCTACGAGATCACCGGCGCGCAAGGCCCCGAACGGATCGGCGCCGAATGGTGGCGGCCACATCTGTCCGCTCATTCCCGCGCAAGCGGGCATCCAGACGATTTTGCGCCGGGTCCGCGCTTTCGCGGCGACGAGCGGCAACAGACCCGCGATTACTACCTGGTCGAGGATTCCGCCGGCCAGCGCTTCTGGCTCTACCGTGAAGGCCTTTACGGCCGCGAGACCACGCAAGCGCGCTGGTTCGTGCACGGCCTGTTTGCGTGAGTGAGCGTTTCGATGCGTGCGTATGCCGAGCTGGCCGTCACGACGAACTTTTCCTTTTTGCGCGGTGCCTCGCATCCGCAGGAAATGGTCGCGACCGCGGCAGATCTCGGCCTCGCCGCCATCGGCATCGCCGACCGCAACAGTTTTGCCGGCGTGGTGCGCGCCTTTGAGGAATGGAAGAAACGAAAAACCGTCAAGCTCGTCGTCGGCACGCGGCTGGTCACCGTCGACGGTTTCGAGGTGCTGACCTATCCGACCGATCGCCGCGCCTATGGCCGACTATGCAAGCTCCTGACCGAAGGCAATCTCAAGGCCAAGAAAGGCGAATGCCGGTTGACCTTCGCCGACGTTCTCGGCGCCAGCGACGGGCAGATTTTCATCGTTATGCCGCCGCCTGCATTGTTTTTGGCTTCCGCTCGTCCCCGCGAAAGCGGGGACCCAGCGCTGGATTCCCGCTTACGCGGGAATGAGCGGAATAATGACTTTATCGCGCGGCTTTCGGCTTTGACCCGCGCCGCGCCCGGCCGCACTTTCCTCGCCGGCGTCCATTATCACCGCGGCGACGAGCCGCGCCGGCTCGGGCTGCTCGCCGAGCTCGGCAAATGCCTCGGCACCCCGCTGGTCGCCGTCAACGACGTGCATTATCACGCGCCGCAGCGCCGGCCGCTCGCCGACATCGTCACCTGCGTCCGCGAGAAATGCACCATCGCGGCAGCCGGCTTCCGGCTCGCCGCCAATGCCGAGCGGCATCTGAAAGCGCCGCACGAGATGGCGCGACTGTTCAAGGATTTCCCCGATGCGCTCGCCCACACCGTGACGATCGCCAAAGCCTGCACCTTTTCGCTCGACGAACTGGAATACGAATATCCCGACGAGCCGGTGCCGCCGGGCAAGACCGCGCAAGCGCATCTCGAAGATCTGACCTGGGCCGGCGCCGCGGCGCGTTATCCCAAGGACCGGTTCCCGGACGGCGTTCCGGCCGACGTCGCGTCGCGGCTGCGCGAGGAGCTCGGGCTGATCGCCGAGCTCGACTATGCCCGTTATTTCCTCACCGTCCACGACGTCGTCGCCTATGCACGCAAGGAAAAGCAGATTCTGTGCCAGGGTCGCGGCTCGGCGGCGAACAGCGCGGTGTGCTTTTGCCTCGGCATTACCGAGGTCAATCCGGGGGAGAGCAAGCTCTTGTTCGCCCGCTTCATCTCCAAGAACCGCAACGAGCCGCCCGACATCGACGTCGATTTCGAGCACGAACGGCGCGAAGAGGTGATCCAGTACATTTACCGACGCTACGGCCGCCACCGCGCCGCGATCTGCTCGACCGTCGTGCATTATCGCTCGCGCCGCGCCATCCGCGAGGTCGGCAAGGTCTTCGGCCTGACCGAGGACATCACCGCAGCGCTCGCCAAAACCGTATGGGGCTACGGCGACGAATTGCCCGACGACCACATCCGCCAAGCCGGCCTCGATCCCGAGAACCAGGCGATCAGGCAGGCCGTCGCCCTGGCGAACGAGCTGACCGGCTTCCCGCGCCATCTGTCGCAGCATGTCGGTGGCTTCGTGCTCGCCCGCGGACGGCTCGATGAAACGGTGCCGATCGCCAATGCCGCCATGGAGGAGCGCACCTTCATCGAGTGGGACAAGGACGACATCGACACGCTCCGCCTGATGAAGGTCGATGTGCTGGCGCTCGGCATGCTGAGCTGCCTGCGCCGCGGGCTCGACCTTCTGAAAGCGCATTACGGCAAAGACCATTCGCTGGCGAGCATCCCGAAAGACGGCACCGCGGATGCGCCGGCCGTCTACGCCATGCTGGCGCGCGCCGATTCGATCGGCGTATTCCAGGTCGAAAGCCGCGCCCAGATGTCGATGCTGCCGCGGCTGCAACCGCAATGCTTCTACGATCTCGTCATCGAAGTCGCGATCGTGCGGCCGGGACCGATCCAGGGCGATATGGTGCACCCCTATCTGCGCCGCCGCGCCGATCTGAAAAACGGCAAGGAGCCCGATTATCCGTCGCCGCATCCCGCGCAAGGCGACCGCGACGAATTGAAAGATGCCCTCAAGCGCACGCTCGGCGTGCCGCTGTTCCAGGAACAGGCAATGCAGATCGCCATCACGGCGGCGAAATTCACGCCGGATGAAGCCGACGGGCTGCGCCGCGCCATGGCGACGTTTCGCCACAACGGCACCGTTCATCTGTTCGAGGACAAATTCATCAACGGCATGGCGGCGCGCGGCTACGATCGCAAATTCGCCGAGCATTGCTTCAGCCAGATCGAAGGTTTCGGCGAATATGGCTTTCCGGAAAGCCACGCCGCGAGCTTCGCCATCCTGGTCTACGCCTCGGCTTGGATCAAATGCCACTATCCCGATGTCTTCTGCGCCGCCATCCTCAATAGCCAGCCGATGGGTTTTTATCAGCCCGCACAACTGGTGCGCGATGCGCGGGCCCATGGCGTCGAGGTGCGTCCGGCCGATATCAATTTCAGCGATTGGGATTGCACGCTCGAACCGGCCGCCGCAGGCAAGCATGCGGTACGGCTCGGTTTCCGCCTCATCGACGGGCTTGCCGAAGAGGAACTGAAAAAACTCGTCGCCGCGCGCGGCAACGGCTTTGCTTCGGTCGAGCGGCTCGCGGCCAACGCCGGCGTATCGCGTTTCACCATCGAGCGGCTCGCCGAAGCCGACGCCTTCCGTTCCCTCGGTCTCGATCGCCGTGCCGCGTTGTGGGCGGCGCGGCGGCTCGATGTCATCGGCATCTCGACGGCGCGACGCGCCGCCTCACCTCACTCTCCAGGGCGAGCGCCAGCGAGGGGGCAGGAGCCGCTACCGCTGCTCGCGCCGCATTTGAGCGACGAGCTGTTCCCCGAACCGCCGGTCGAGCTGCCGGCAATGCCGCTCACCGAGCACGTGGTGGAGGATTACGTCGCCACCGGCTTATCGCTGAAAGCGCACCCGGTCGGTTTTTTCCGCGATCGCCTCGATGCGCTCGGCGCCATCCGCAACACCGAGCTGCGCAGCAAGGCCCTTGATGGCAACGTCACCGTCGCCGGTCTCGTGCTGGTACGGCAGCGCCCGGGCACCGCCCAGGGCGTCGTGTTCATGACGCTGGAAGACGAGACCGACATCGCCAACGTCATCGTCTGGCCGAAAGTGTTCGAAAAAAACCGCCGCACCGTGATGACGGCACGCTTCCTGGCCGTGCGCGGCCGCCTGCAGCGCGCCGGCCTTGTCATCCACGTGGTGGCGGAAGACTTCGTCGACCTGACCGTCGCGCTGCCGTGGCTGCGCGAAGGCGGCGATCTATTTTCGCCGAAATTTTCCGGTGGCCCGCTGCCGGACGACGAGGCGCTGCCGCTCAAGAGTCGCGACTTCCATTGAACGAGGACACGCTCCATGCGCGGCCGCGCCAAACTTCCCGAGGACGTTTCCGACCTCAAGCTCGACCTCAAGATCGATTGGGACGAGATCGGCGACTACAAGCCGAGCTGGAACGCGGCGCCGATGGCACAGCTTCCCGTCGTCGTTTCCAGAAACGGCGAACGGACCTTGACCGCGATGCGCTGGGGCCTGGTGCCGTCGTGGGCGCACGACGTCAAGATCGGCTATTCAACCTTCAACGCCCGCGCCGAAGGCATCGACCGCCGCGCCGCCTTTCGCACCGCCTGGCGCGCCGGTCGCCGCTGCCTGGTGGTCGCCGATGGCTACTACGAGTGGCGCGATACCGATAGACAACCTTTCGCCGTAGCACTCGGCGATCGAAGACCGATGACATTCGCCGGTCTCTGGGACCTCTGGCGCGCGCCCGACGGTAGTGCGCTGCAGTCCTTTGCCATCATCACCACGGCGGCCCATGATCTCTTGAAAACTGTGCACTGCCGCATGCCGGTGCTTTTGTCGCAGGACTCGTGGGCCTGCTGGCTCGGCAAAACTGCCGCGAGCGCGGCCGCGCTGAAGGCGTTGCTGCGGCCATATCCCAGCGAACGCATGGCTTTTTGGCCTGTCGACCGCCGGGTCGGCAATATCCGCAACGATGATTCGGACCTGTTACGCCACTCCGACCGCAACAACGCAGCCTCTTATGAACCATAAGTTGGCAGTTGCGCCCGCGACCATCGCCCTATATCGTCTATCGTAGGCCGAAACGCAGGCGCTTCCCGCGCGATTGGGACCAAGGAAGACCCGCGACACCGCGTCGCTGCGGAACATTTCGGTTTTTGCTGTAGTTGCTCGTTCCAACAATGGGGCGAGTGCGCAATGGCCCCCAAGAACGGCCGGGAGGAAATTGTTGCGGCCTTCCCATAGCACTCTCCGCGACCTGCTGGCCAAGCGTGACTTTTACGCTGGCGGCCTGATGCTTCTGCTCGGCCTCGGTATCGCGTTGAAGGGCACGACCTATCGCGCCGGCACGCTGATGCATATGGGGCCCGGCTTTCTGCCGACCGCGCTCGGCGTGGTGCTGGTGCTGATCGGCATCGCCATTGCGGCGGCGGCGCTGGCGCCCGGCGAGAGCGAAGGCGATGAAAGCATCCTGCCGCCGCATCCGCAGTGGTGGGCGTGGCTCTGCATTCTCATGAGCCCGGTGTGCTTCATCTTCTTTGGCCGCTACTTCGGCATGATCCCCGGCACGTTCATGTGCGTTTTTGTCGCCGCGCTCGGCGACAAGGGTGCGACGTGGTTGTCCACGATCATCCTGTCCGCCATCGTCACCGTGTTCGGCGTCGCATTGTTCTCCTACTTCCTGCAGGTGCCAATGCCCGTACTCACATGGAGGGGCGGCCTGTGATCGAGACCGCACTGGCGGGCCTCTGGTACGGCTTCACCGTTGCATTCGGGCCGCCGTTCCTGCTCGGCTTCATTCCGCACAATCTGATGTTCTGCTTCATCGGCGTGTTCGTCGGCAACATGGTCGGCGTGCTGCCGGGCATGGGCCCGCTCGCCACCATCTCGATCCTGTTGCCGCTGACCTTCGGCATGAAACCGGTCGGCGCCATCCTGATGCTGGGCGGCGTGATGTACGGCGCGCAATATGGCGGCGCCATCTGCTCGATCCTGCTCAACCTGCCGTGCCACCCGCCGCACGCGGTGACCTGCCTCGACGGCTATCCGATGACCAAGCAGGGGCGCGGCGGCGTGGCGCTCGGCCTCACTGTGTTCGCCTCATTCGTCGGTGCCTCGTGGGGCATCACCGAGATGGTCTTCCTGTCGCCGCTCCTGGTCAAAGCGGCGTTGCAATTCGGCCCCGCCGAAGTCTGCTCGCTGATGCTGCTCGGCCTGCTCGCCGGATCGACCTTGGCGCGCGGTTCGCCGCTCAAGGGCGTGGCAATGACGGTGCTGGGCCTGTTCCTCGGCTCGGTCGGCACCGATCTCGAGACCGGCTCGGAGCGCTATACCTTCGGCATGACCGAGCTTGACGACGGCATCGAGTTGATCGCGCTCGCGCTCGGCCTGTTCGGCATCGCCGAGTTCATGAACAGCGTCAACCAGGTCGCGCCGATCAACACCAAATATACCAATGTCGGCTTGAAGGACATGCGGCCCAGCGGGGCCGAGTTCAAGCGGGCGTTCTTCCCGATGTGGCGCGGCACCATCATCGGCTCGCTGTGCTCGCTCATTCCGGGGACCGGGCCGACCATCGCGTCGTTCGTCTCCTACGCCGCGGAAAAGAAGATCTCCAGGCATCCGGAAAAATTCGGCACCGGCCTGATCGAAGGCGTGGTCTGCCCGGAAGCCTCCACCCACTCCTCGGTGCAGGGCGACTTCATCCCGACCATGAGCCTGGGCATCCCCGGCGACGCGGTGATGGCGCTGCTGCTCGGCGCGCTGATGATCCAGGGCATTGTGCCGGGGCCGCAGCTAATTACGCAGCACCCCGACATTTTCTGGGGTCTCGTCGCCAGCTTCTGGATCGGCAACATCATGCTGGTGCTGCTGAACGTGCCCTTGATCGGCATCTGGGTGAAGATGCTGGCGATCCCGTACAAGTACCTCTACCCGAGCGCGATGTTCTTCGTCTGCATCGGCGTCTACGCCGCCAACAACGACTTCTTCCAGGTCGGCGAGGTGGTGGTCATCGGCCTGTTCGGCTACGTGCTGCTGCGGCTCGGCTTCCATCCGGCGCCGATCCTGCTCGGCTTCGTGCTCGGCCCGCGGTTCGAGGAGAACTTCCGCCGCGCCATGCTGATCTCGCGCGGCGACATCGGCGTGTTCGTCGAGCGGCCGATCAGCGCCGTGTTCGTGGCGCTGTGCATCCTCCTGATCGGCAGCCAGATCTACTTCCGGCTCAAGGGCGACAAGCCGCGGGATCTGAAGCCGGCCGGCGAAACCAAACCGGTCGACATTCCGCGCGAGCTGTCGCCGCAACGCGTGCCGGCGACGCCGGCGGAATAGTCCTTTCGCTATTGCAAGCGTAAGCGGCGCTTGTCATCGCGCCAGCCACTTCGGGCCGGACCCGTTGGCTCCTGCCATGCCCCGTGTTAGCGCAACCCCCGCCCCAGCAGCCGGCCAAGCCGGTCGGAGAACAGCTTCGCGTCGGCGGGCCGCTCGCCGTCGAGCACGCGCGCTTCGTCGAACAACAGGTGCGCCGCATCCTCCTTGAAGGCGCGGTCGGCGTCGCCGAGCTTGGCGAGCGCAACGACGATATCGTGGCGCGGATTGACTTCGAGGATCGGCTTCGATGCCGACGCGAGCCGGCCGGCGCCGGCGAGAATGCGCTCGAGCGCGCGATCCGGCCCGCCCTCGGACGCCACCAGGCAGACCGCGCTGTCGGTGAGCCGGTCGGACGCGCGCACATCGGCGACCGCGTCGCCGAGCGTTGCCTTCACGAAGCCGAGGAAATCCGCCACCGCGGCTTCGGCGCCGGCCGCCGGCGGCGCCGCCGCGTCGGTGCGCGGAATCAGAGCTAGGTCGGCGGCGCCTTGGGTCACCGACTTGAACGGCTTGCCGTCGAAGCCGGTGCCGGGCATCGCCCAAAAACTGTCGACCGGATCGGGCAGCAGCAACACCTCGATGCCGCGGGCGCGAAAGCCTTCGAGATGCGGCGAGGATTTGAGCCGCGCCATGTCGTCGCCGGCGAGATAATAGATCGCCGTCTGGTTGGTCTTCAGCGCGCCGACATAGTCCTTCAGGCTGCGCCAGGCGTCGCCCGACGCCGTGGTCTTGAACCGCGCCAGCGCCAGCATCTGATCGCGGCGCTCGAAATCCTCGTAGATGCCTTCCTTGAGCACGGCGCCGAAGGTCTCCCAGATCTTGGCGTAGGTCTCCGGCTCCTTGTCGGCGAGCCGCTCCAGCTCGCTCAGCACGCGGTTGATGGCGCCTTTCTTGATCGCCGCGAGCAACGGGCTTTCCTGGATTTTTTCGCGCGAGACGTTGAGCGCCAGGTCGGCGCTGTCGACCAGACCGCGCACGAAACGCAGATAGCGCGGCAGGATGTCGGCCTCGTCGGTTATGAAGACGCGCTTGACGTAGAGCTTTATGCGACCTTTGCGGTCCGGGTCGAACAGGTCGAACGGCCGCGCGCCGGGAATGAACAATAGCGTCGTGTAATCCTGGCGGCCCTCGGCGCGATAATGGATGGTCGCGATCGGCTCGTCGAACTGGCCGGCAATGCTGCGGTAGAAATCGGTGTAGTCGGCGGCGCCGATCTCGGCCTTCGGCTTGGCCCACAGCGCCGCGCCATCGCTGATCTCGGCCGGCGCGCTGCCGGCCTTCTCGACGATCGAGATCGGCACCGGCACGTGGCCGGACTGCGCCTTGACCAGGCGCTCGACGCCAAGGCGCTCGGCGTAGGATTTGGCGTCGTCCATGAGGTGCAGCACGACACGGGTGCCGCGGCCCGGCGCTTCGGCCGGCGCGACGGCCGAGATCGCAAACGTGCCTTTGCCGTCCGACGACCACTGCCACGCCTGCTCGGTGCCGGCGCGGCGCGAAATCACCTCGACCCGCTCGGCCACCATGAACGCCGAATAGAAGCCGACCCCGAAACGGCCGATCAACGCCGTCTCGTCGTCGGGCTGTTTGGCCTCGATGCGCTCGAGAAAGGCCTTGGTGCCCGAACGCGCGATGGTGCCGAGCGCCTCCGCCATTTCGGCGCGGCTCATGCCGATACCGTTGTCCTCGACCGTGAGCGATCTGTTGTCGGCGTCGAGCAACAGCGTGATGCGCGGCTTGACGTCGTCGCCCAGGAGTCTCGGCTCGGCAATCGCCTCGTAGCGCAGCCGCTCGCAGGCATCGGCGGCGTTGGCGATCAGCTCGCGCAAGAACACCGACTTGTCGGAATAGACCGAGTGCACCATCAGGTGCAGCAATTTGGCGACGTCGGCCTGGAACGGTTGGGACTCGGCGGGCCGGCTGTCGGCCTCTTTCTGATCGGCGGCGGGCATGACGGCTCCCCAGCGGCGGTGTTTTGTTGCTCGGTGAGATGGCGCGAGCCGCCGGTGAATTCAAGAGAGGTCCTGGGCCGGGCGCCAAGCTCCGCCCTAGACCGGCACCCTGATCGTCGCCCGCAGCCCGCCGAGCGGGCTCGAACCGAGCACGATGTCGCCGCCGTGGGAACGGGCGATGTCGCGGGCGATGGCGAGGCCGAGACCGCTGCCGCCTTCGTCCTGATTGCGCGCGTCGTCGAGCCGCAGGAACGGCTTGAACACGTCTTCGCGCAGATGTTGCGGAATGCCGGGGCCGTCGTCGTCGACGGTCACGGTCAGCCAGCGGTGGTCGCGGTGGCCGGTGATGGCGACGGTTGAGGCGAAGCGCGCAGCGTTCGAAACGAGATTATAGACGCAGCGCTTGAACGCCGCCGGCCGCACCGTGACTTCGGGTTGGCCGTGGAAGGCGACGCTCGAGCGATGGCCGTGGCGCTCGGCATCGAGGCGGAGATCTTCGAGCAAAGCGGCGATATCGGTCGGCGCCGGCTGCTCTCCAGTATCGCCGCGGGCAAAGGCAAGATAGGCCTCCA
>JASHQO010000326.1 GCA_030039105.1 Xanthobacteraceae bacterium | reverse complement strand
AGTTGCGCGCGGGCGCGCTCGAAGAAATCCGCGTTCGCAGCGGACGGTGGCGATGCAGCACGGTCGTTCACGTAAAATCCCTCACCTGGTCGGCAGGCGCCATTGGAAAAAAGGCCCCCGCCGACATCACCCCGAACATCGCCTTGCCGTCAACGTCGCGCTCCTCGCCGATGTCGACGAGATCGAAGAACAGGGCGCGCGTCACCTTTGCCCACAGCCCGCGGCGCACGTGCAGATAGGGTTTCAGGCCCCCCGTGCCGGCTTCGGGCTCGAAGCGCAACGCATGCTGCGGCCCACACGCCACCCAGTCGTCGACATTGGTGCGGAAGTGCAGCACGCGGCCGGCGTCGCCATCCTCGATCCGCAGCTCGACGGCCAGGAACGGCGCGTCGTCGACGGTGATACCGCACTTCTCGACCGGCGTGACCAGGAAATAGCGCTCGCCCTCGCGCTTGAGCACGGACGCGAACAATTTGACCAAAGCCGGCCGGCCGATCGGCGTCTTGAGATAGAACCAGGTCCCGTCGGTGGCGATGCGCATGTCGAGATCGCCGCAGAATGGCGGGTTCCACAGCTCCACCGGCGGCGGCCCTTTGCGGCCGGCCCGCGCTAGCGCGCCCGTGATCGACTCGAGGCCGCCCTGCCCTTCCTTCGCCATGGTTTGCCTGGAACTTACCGACCGGACACGAGTCCGGGGGCAAGCTTAATCGAGGTTTGGCCATCGCCAACGTGCATCCCGGCGGTCTTTTCCAAGTCCTGTTCCCTGTGGACGAAGAATCAGCGCAAATTCCGCGTCGCTGCGGGTTTGCACATATGATGGCGCATATATTGCATGATCGCCGCCCAATAGCAGGGCAAAGTCGGCTGCACTAGATTCGTGCATGTGGCGCGCGTCTGATCCGACATAAGAATGCGGCCCGAACACAAGGAGTTAGCTATGTCCGTTGCAGGCGAAAAGCTCGAGGACATGATCGTTCGGACGGCGGAATCGACGGCGGCTCATGCGCGCGCGGCCAAGGCCGCGATCGGCACCGTCATCTTCGGCCAGGACAATGTAGTCGAACAGGCCCTGGTGACGATCCTGTCCGGCGGCCATGCGCTGCTGCTCGGCGTGCCCGGTCTCGCCAAGACCAAGCTGGTCGAGACGCTCGGCACGGTGCTCGGCCTCGACGCCAAGCGTATCCAGTTCACCCCCGACCTGATGCCGTCCGACATTCTCGGCACCGAGGTGCTGGAGGAAAGCCAGGCCGGTAAGCGCAGCTTCCGTTTCATCTCCGGCCCGGTCTTCGCTCAACTGCTGATGGCCGACGAGATCAACCGCGCCAGCCCGCGCACCCAGTCGGCGCTGCTGCAGGCGATGCAGGAGCAGCACGTCACCGTCGCCGGCACGCGGCACGACCTGCCGAAGCCGTTTCACGTGCTGGCGACGCAAAATCCACTGGAGCAGGAAGGCACCTATCCGCTGCCGGAAGCACAGCTCGACCGCTTCCTGATGGAGATCGACGTCGGCTATCCCGATCGCGACGCCGAGCGCAAAATCCTGTTCGACACCACGGGCGCGGAAGAAAGCCGCGCCAAGCCGGCGATGACCGCCGATGAGCTGCTGGCGGCGCAACGCTTGGTGCGCAGGCTGCCGGTCGGCGAATCCGTGGTCGAAGCGATTTTGGCCCTGGTGCGCTCGGCGCGGCCCGGCCCCGAAGGCGGCGAAGCCGCAAAGCTGATTGCGTGGGGGCCGAGCCCGCGCGCCAGTCAGGCGCTGATGCTTGCGGTGCGGGCGCGCGCCCTGCTCGACGGCCGTCTGGCGCCGTCGATCGACGACGTGCTCGGCCTCGCCGAACCGGTGCTCAAGCACCGTATGGCGCTCACCTTCACCGCGCGCGCCGAAGGCGAAACCATCGAAGCGGTGGTCGGCCGCCTGAAGGCGCGGATCGGATAGCCGGATGGCGCTTGAGCAAAGGCGCACCTTCCACGACAGCGCGGCGGTTGGGCGAGCGGTCGGCGCCGGCCGCACGCTGGCTGCGACCATGCCGCGGCTCATCCTCGAAGCGCGCCGCGTTGCCGCGACCGTGATCCACGGCCTGCACGGGCGCCGGCGCGCCGGGCCGGGCGAGAATTTCTGGCAATACCGCCGCTTCGTTTCCGGCGAGCCGGCGGCGCGGGTCGACTGGCGGCGTTCGGCGCGCGACGATCATCTCTACGTCCGCGAGCAGGAATGGGAAGCGGCGCACACGGTGTGGATCTGGCCGGACCGTTCGCCGTCGATGAATTTTGCCTCGCCGCTGGTGCGCGATACAAAGCTTTTCCGCACGCTGGTGATGGCGCTGGCGCTCGCCAAGATTCTGGTCGATGCCGGCGAGCGCGTGGGCATTCCCGGCCTGATGCGCCCGACCGGCAGCCGCAACATCGTCGAGCGCATGGCGCAGGCGATCGTGCATGACCGCACCGAACGGCCGAGCTTGCCGCCAAGCTTTGCACCCGCGCCGCTGGCCGAGGTGGTGCTGCTGTCCGATCTGTGGAGCGACATCGCCGACGTGCGCCGCACCATCACGCAGCTCGCCGGCAGCGGCGCTCGCGGCCATGTGGTGCAGATCGTCGATCCTGCCGAAGAGACGTTCCCGTATTGGGGCCGCGTCGAATTCGTCGAGCCGGAGGGCGCCGGCCGCATCACCGCCGGCCGGGCCGAAGCCTGGCGTACCGACTACATCGCGCGCATCGCGCGGCATCGCGCCGAAATCCGCGCCGAGACCGACCGGCTCGGCTGGAGCTTCGTCATCCACCGCACCGACCGGCCGGCGAGCGAGCTGCTGCTGGCGCTGCACGCCCGCATCGGCTCCGGCGCCGATCACGTGAGGGCGACCGGATGATCGGCGGATTGCCCATCGGCTTTGCCGAGCCGCTCGTGCTGATCGGCCTGTTGACCCTGCCGGTGCTGTGGTGGCTGCTGCGGCTCATTCCGCCGCGGCCGCGCCGCATCGAATTTCCGCCGACCCGGCTTCTCCTTGAAATCGCGCCGAAGGAAGAGACTCCGGCGCGCACGCCGTGGTGGCTCACTTTGATCCGGCTGACGCTCGCCGCGCTGGTCATCGTCGCGGCCGCCGGCCCGCTCTGGCATCCGAGCCTGGCAACCTCGACGTCGCGAGCGCCGATCGCAATTCTGATCGACGACGGCTGGGCCGCGGCCAGCACCTGGTCCGCGCGCATGCGCACCGCGGACGAGATCATCGCCCGCGCCGAGGATGATCGCCGCGCCGTGGCGCTCATTCCGCTGTCCGAAGGCAGCCGCGACATTTCGCTGGAGCCGGCCGGCTCGGCGCGCGTGCGCCTTTACCAGATGAAGCCGAAGCCGCACACCGTCGATCGCGCCGAGGCACTGCCGGCGATCGGCCGGTTCCTCGCCAAGGTGCCCGACGTCGATCTGGTGTGGCTCTCCGACGGCACCGATCTCGGCCGCGGCTCGGACTTCATGAAGGCACTGGCGCAGACCCTCGACAAGCGGCCGATCACCGTCGTTGACGGCGGCATTGCCGGGCCGCGGGCGCTCGCCGCCGCCGACAACGCCGCCGGCGCGCTCAGCGTCAAGGTGCTGCGCACCGTCGCGGGCGCGGCGGAAACCGGAACGGTGCGGGCCCTCGATCTCAAAGGCCTGACGCTCGGCGAAGCGCCGTTCGCATTCAAGGCGGCGGATCGCGAGGCCGAAGCGCAATTCGCGCTGCCGGTCGAAATCCGCAATGACATCGCCCGGCTGGAGATTTCAGGCGAACGCTCGGCCGGTGCCGTGCAGTTGCTCGACAAGCGCTGGCGGCGCCGCACCGTCGGCATCGTCTCCGGCGCCAGCGTCGATCTCGCCGAGCCGCTGCTGTCGTCAAGCTACTACATCGAGCGCGCACTCGGCCCGTTCGCCGATGTGCGGCTGGCCCAAGGCGAATCGCCGGCCGACGCGGTGGGCCATTTTCTCGATCAGAACCTGCCGATGCTGATCCTCGCCGACGTCGGCAATGTCGCCGGCGACGCCCACGACCGACTGGCACGTTGGATCGAGGACGGCGGGGTGCTGGTACGCTTCGCCGGCCCGCGGCTCGCGGCCTCGGACGACGATCTCGTGCCGGTCAAATTGCGGCGCGGCGGCCGCATCCTCGGCGGCAGCCTGAGCTGGGACAAGCCGCAGCCGCTGGCCGCGTTTTCCCGCGAAAGCCCGTTCAACGGCATGGCGGTGCCAAGCGACGTGACCGTCAGCCGCCAGGTTTTGGCGGAACCCGACGCTACGCTGAGCGATAATACCTGGGCGACACTCGCCGACGGCACGCCGCTAGTCACGGCAGCGCGCCACGGCAAAGGATTGATCGTCTTGTTCCACGTCACCGGCGATACACGCTGGTCCGATCTGCCGCTGTCCGGCGCTTTCGTCGAAATGCTCCGCCGCATCGTCGCGCTGGCCGGCACGACGAATGTCGCCGAGGCCGCCAACGCCCAGACCAAGAGCGTGCAGGAACTGGTGCCGCCGACCCACATTCTCGATGGCTTCGGCAATTTCATTGCGCCGCCGTCGACCGCGCGGCCGGTGCCGACCGATTTCTCCGGCAGCGCCACGGCCGAGCATCCACCGGGCTTTTATGGCCCGCCCGATGCGCTGTTCGCCGTCAACACGCTGGCGCCCGCCGACCGCCTGGCGCCGCTCGATTTCACCCCGCTCAACGCGGCTCATGAAGTCTATCGCAGCAGCGAGCCGCTCGATCTGCGCGGCCCGATCCTGCTCGCCGCACTGCTGCTGTTGCTGCTCGACAGCGCGGTGGTGCTGCTGCTCGGCGGCGGCATCCAGCGGCTGTTGCCGCGCGTGTCGCGCGCCACGGCGGGGGCGGCAATGCTGTTCGTGGCGCTGGCGCTGGCGCCCAATCACGCCCGCGCCGAGGAAGTGCGCGTCGGCAACGTGCCGCAGTCGGCGCTGGAAACCAAGCTCGCTTATGTCATCACCGGCAATGCCGAGGTCGACGGCATCAGCAAAGCGGGACTCGCCGGTCTTACGCTTTACCTCGCGCAGCGTACCGCGCTCGAGCCCGGCGATCCGATCGGCCTCGACATCGGTAGCGACGAGCTGGCGTTCTATCCGCTGATCTACTGGCCGATCGCGCCCGGCGCGCCGCGGCCGAGCGAAGCCGCCTTGAAGCGCGTCGACACCTACATGAAAGACGGCGGCACGGTGCTGTTCGACACGCGCGATGCCGTGGCGGCGCCGCCCGGCCCGAACGGCGAGACGCGCAGCCCGGGCATGCTCGAACTGCGCCAGATCCTGTCGTCGCTCGACATTCCCGAGCTCGAGCCGGTGCCGCGCGACCACGTTCTGACGAAAACGTTCTACCTGCTGCGCGACTTCCCCGGCCGCTTCAATAGCGGCCAGCTCTGGGTCGAGGCGCTGCCGTCGGTCGATCAGGACCGCTCCGACCGCCCGGCGCGCGGCGGCGACGGCGTGTCGTCGATCATCATCACCTCGAACGATCTCGCCGGCGCCTGGGCGACGCGGCCGGACGGCCAGCCCATGCTGCCGATGGTCGAAGGCGAGCCGAACCAGCGCCAATTCGCGTTCCGCGCCGGCGTCAACATCGTGATGTACACCCTGACCGGCAACTATAAAGCCGACCAGGTGCACGTGCCGGCGCTGCTCGAGCGGCTTGGGCAATAGGAGAGCGAGCGTGAATCTCGGTATCGCGTTCGCCCCGCTCGTCAACACCCAGTATCTGTGGGCGGCGATCGTCGTCGTCGCCATTCTGGCGCTGCTCTTGTTCGTGTCGCGCAGCCGCGGCGCCGCGATCCGGGCGCTCGCGCTCGGCCTGATCGTGCTGGCGCTCGCCAATCCGTCGCTGACCCGCGAGGACCGCGATCCGCTGAGCTCGGTCGCCGTCGTCGTGGTCGACAAGAGCCCGAGCCAGAATTTCGGTGACCGCGCCAAGCAGACCGAAGCGGCGCGCGCCGCCGTGGTCGAGCGCTTGAGCCGCATTCCCGGTCTCGACGTACGCGTGGTCGAAGCCGGCCAGGCCGACGGCGAGACCGACGGCACGCGCCTGTTCACCGCGCTCGGCTCGACGCTTGCCGACGTGCCGACCGATCGCATCGCCGGCGTCATCATGATCACCGACGGCCGCGTCCACGACGTGCCGGCGGACGCGACCGCGCTCGGTTTCGCCGCGCCGCTGCACGCGCTGATCACCGGCAGCAAGGACGAGCGCGACCGCCGCGTCGCCCTGATCGCCGCGCCACGCTTCGGCATCGTCGGCCAATCGCAGACCATCACCTACAAGGTCGAGGATCAGGGCAGCAACGAACCGAGCGCTGCAGTGACCGTGCGCCGCGACGGCGACGTGGTCGAAACCCGTACCGTTCCGGTCGACACGCCGCAGACCGTGGACATTCCCATTCCCCACGGCGGACCCAACATCGTCGAGATCGAGGCGGCGCCGCTCGCCAACGAGCTAACAACGGTCAACAACCGCGCCGTCGTCACCATCGACGGCGTGCGCGACAAGCTGCGCGTGCTGCTGGTCTCCGGCGAGCCTCACGCCGGCGAGCGGACCTGGCGCAACCTGCTCAAGTCGGATGCGTCGGTCGATCTGGTGCATTTCACCATTTTGCGTCCGCCGGAGAAGCAGGACGGGACGCCGATCAACGAGCTGTCGCTGATCGCGTTTCCGACCCGCGAATTGTTCCAGCAGAAGATCGGCGAGTTCCAGCTCATCATCTTCGACCGCTATGCGCGCCAGGGCGTGCTGCCGATCATCTACTTCGACAACATCACCCGCTACGTCCGCGACGGCGGCGCGGTGCTGGTCGCCGCCGGCCCCGATTATGCGAGCCCGACCAGCCTGTGGCGCACGCCGCTCGATGCCATCCTGCCGGCCGAACCCGACGGCAACGTCACCGACGAAGCGTTCCGGCCCGGCCTCACCGACCTTGGCCGGCGCCATCCGGTGACCCGCGACCTCGATGGCTCGGATGCAAATCCGCCGAAGTGGAGCGAGTGGTTCCGCGTCGTCGATACGCGCAACATCACCGGCACCACGGTGATGCAGGGGCCGGACCAAAAGCCGCTCCTGGTGCTGTCGCGCGAAGGCGAAGGCCGCGTGGCGCTGCTGCTGTCCGATCACATCTGGCTGTGGGCACGCGGCTTTGAGGGCGGCGGCCCCCATGTCGATCTGCTGCGCCGGCTGTCGCATTGGCTGATGAAGGAGCCCGACCTCGAAGAGGAGGCGCTGCGGCTCAGCGTCTCCGGCCATACGCTTACGGTGAAGCGGCAGACCATGGCCGACACCGTCGCCGACGTGACGCTGACGTCGCCCTCGGGCGCCAACCGCACGCTGAAGCTCGATCCGACCGAGCCTGGCGCCTGGGAGAAGAGCGTCAGCGCCGATGAGCTCGGCCTGTGGCGGGCGACCGACGGCAAGCTCAACGCGCTGATCAATATCGGCCCGGCGAATCCGCGCGAATTCGCCGAAGTGACCTCGACCACCGACGTGCTGGCGCCGATCGCCAATGCCACCGGCGGCTCGGCGCGGCGGCTCGACGACGGCGGCGGGCTCAACGTGCCGCGCATCGTTGCCGTGCGCTCCGGCAGCACCTATGGCGGCGACGATTGGATCGGCCTGAAGATGCGCGACGCCAGCGTGGTGCGCGGCATCGGCGTGCTGCCGGTGTTCGCCGGCCTGCTCGGGCTGTTGCTGTTGATCGGCAGCCTTGCCGGCACCTGGGCGCGCGAGGGGCGCTAGCCCGTATACAATGGCGCAATGCGCCTGGCCCTGCGGCTTCACCCGGATTCGCTTTGCGTGGCGGCGACCCACATCGACGTGGCGGTCGTTCACCCCCGGCCCGATCGTCTGCTCCTGTCCTATAGTGTGAGCGGCAAGGTCGGCGACCTGCGCCTGCCGCCGGTTGTCGCGCCGGCGCGGGCCGACGCGTTGTGGCAGCACACCTGCTTCGAAGCCTTCATCCGTCCTGTGGACGGTCCCGCCTATTACGAGCTCAACTTTGCACCGTCGACCCAATGGGCCGCCTATGGTTTCAACGGCTATCGCAGCGGAATGCGTGTCGCCACCGAGATCGGCACGCCCCGGATCGAAGTCGAATCGGCCGCCGCGTGCTATTCATTGCGCGCCTCGATAAGGCTTGACGCTTTGTCCTTCCCCTTCCGCCTTGGTCTTGCCGCCGTGCTCGAAGAAACACCCGGCCGCAAATCCTATTGGGCGCTGGCGCACCCGCCCGGCAAGGTCGATTTTCATCATTCCGATTGCTTTGCGCTTGAATTAGCGTAGCGCCCCATGAAATTTGGCATCGACCGCCTGGTCGCCGACCGCGCGCTGCGCGCGCCGCTTGCCGGCAAGCGCGTCGCCCTGCTGGCGCATCCGGCTTCGGTCACGGCCGATTTGACCCATTCGCTCGATGCGCTGGCCGCCTGCGGTGGCATCAAGCTCACGGCCGCATTCGGTCCGCAGCACGGGCTGCGCGGCGATAAGCAGGACAACATGGTCGAAACGCCGGATTTTCACGATCCGGTGCACGGCATCCCGGTCTTCAGTCTCTACAACGACGTGCGCAAGCCGACCGACGCGATGATGCAAACCTGCGACATCGTTCTGGTCGATCTGCAGGATCTCGGTTGCCGCATCTACACCTTCATCACCACGCTGCGCTACATGCTGGAAGCGGCGGCGCGCAACGGCAAAGCCGTGTGGGTGCTCGACCGGCCCAATCCCATCGGCCGGCCGGTCGAAGGTTTGACCTTGCGCCCAGGCTGGGAAAGCTTTGTCGGCGCCGGTCCGCTGCCGATGCGCCATGGACTGACGCTCGGCGAGCTCGGCGCGTGGTTCGTCAAGACGCTCAAGCTCGATGTCGATTACCGGGTCGTGGCGATGCAGGGCTGGCAACCCGACGCCGCGCCGGGATACGGCTGGCCGCTCGGCGAACGCGTCTGGATCAATCCCAGCCCCAACGCGCCGAATATCTGGATGGCGCGCGCCTATGCCGGCACGGTGATGGTCGAAGGTACGACGCTTTCGGAAGGCCGCGGCACCACGCGGCCGCTCGAAATGTTCGGCGCGCCCGATATCGACGCGTTGCGCGTCATCAAGGAGATGCACGGGCTGGCGCCGCAATGGCTGCACGGCTGCATCTTGCGCGACTGCTGGTTCGAGCCGACGTTCCACAAGCACGTCGGCAAGCTGTGCAACGGCGTGCAGGTCCACACCGAAGGTCCGGCCTACGATCATCGGGCGTTCAGGCCTTGGCGCATCCAGGCACTCGCCTTCAAGGCGATCCGGCGCCTCTATCCGGACTATCCGCTGTGGCGCGATTTTCCTTACGAGTACGAGCGCGACAAGCGCGCCGTCGACGTCATCAATGGCGGCCCGCTGCTGCGCCAATGGGTCGACGATGTGCGGGCAACGCCGCAGGATCTGGATGCGCCGGCCGTTGCCGATGAAACGGCGTGGCTCGGCGAGCGGCGGGACTATTTGCGCTACTAAGTTACCCGCATGAGCGAAGCGACATGCGGAGTGAGGCGCGAAGGCCTAGCCCGGATATCGCTCCGCTCATCCGGGCTACATCGTTTCCCATTCCGGCGTGACCGGGCCGGACACGCCCTCGAATGCGGCTTCGGTCAGTTCCGCCACCAGCAGCCGCGCCGGATCGACCGGGCCGGGCATGATGGCGCGGCCGGCCGGCACGCGCCTGAAGCCGGACTTGCCGTAATACGGCTCGTCGCCGACCAGGATGACGAGCTTGTGGCCCTTGGTCCGCGCCTCGTCCAAGGCGCGCTCGATCAAGGCCTGGCCGACGCCGCGCTCGCGGAAAGCGGGCTCGACCGCAAGCGGGCCGAGCAACAGCGCCTTGGCGTCGCCGATGCGCACCGGCGACAAACGCACCGAGCCGACCATGAGCGTGCCGATCCGCGCCGTGAACGACAGGTCGACGCGATGCGTTACCTGCTCGCGCAGGCGATACGCGGTCTTGGCGTAACGGCCCGGACCGAAGGTCCGCTCGTTGAGGCGGTCGATCGCCGACGCGTCGTCTGCGGTCTCGGGCAGGATGGTGAGCGAGATATCGTTCATCGCGCCGCGCCTAGCATTCCGTTGCGCCGAGGTCCAGCGCACCCGTCCAACGGTGGCACCTTATCGCCAGGGTCCGGAATCACTAGATTGAGGCCGGAAGAATTCAGCGGAGAGAGCGATGGGTCAGGTCGTCGACGGCGCCTGGCAAGAGGATGTTTCGCGCACCAGCAACGGCCGTTTCATCCGGCCGAATACGGCCTACCACAATTACGTCACCGCCGACGGCAGCCCGGGACCGACCGGCAAAGGCGGCTTTCCCGCCGAAGCCGGCCGCTATCACCTCTACATCTCGCTGGCCTGCCCGTGGGCCCACCGCACGCTGATCTTCCGCGCGCTCAAGCAGCTCGACACCGTGATCTCGGTGTCGCTCGCCGAGCCGCTCTACGGCAAGACCGGCTGGGAATTCGGCACCGCGCACGGCGGCACGCTGGACGGCGCCAACGGCAAGAAGACCCTGGCCGAGGTCTATCTGATCGCCGATCCGCATTATACCGGCCGGGTCTCGGTGCCGGTGCTGTGGGACAAGAAGCAGGGCACCATCGTCAACAACGAGTCGTCGGAAATCATCCGCATGCTCAACTCGGCGTTCGAAGCGTTCACCAACGCACATACCGACTACTATCCGGCCGAGCTGCGCAGCGAGATCGACCGCATCAACGAGCTCGTCTATCCGACCGTCAACAATGGCGTCTATCGCGCCGGGTTTGCTACCAGCCAAGAAGCCTACGAAGAAGCCGCCCGCGGCATCTTCGCGACCTTCGATCAACTCGAAGTCCGTCTGTCGCGGCAACGCTATCTGGTCGGCAAGCAGATCACCGAGGCGGACTGGCGGTTGTTCACGACGCTCGTTCGCTTCGACGCGGTCTATTACAGCCACTTCAAATGCAACCTGCGCCGCGTCGCCGATTATCCCAACCTGTCAAACTACCTGCGTGACCTTTATCAGGTGCCGGGCGTCGCCGAGACCGTGAACCTGGCGCAGATCAAGCAGCACTATTACGGCAGCCAGCGACAGGTGAATCCGACCGGCATCGTGCCGATCGGTCCGCTGCTCGATTTCACCGCACCGCACGATCGCGCCCGGCTCGCATGAAGGAACGCGCCGCTTCAATGCGAAGCGGCGGCGCTCTTTGCCTTCAGTCGGCCTTTCACCTAAAAGCAGACGTTGACCAATCGCCAACGCAAGCCGAAGGGCGTTGGCACCAAGCGCCGCTGCCAGCAGCCACCGCCGGCGAAATCATAGAGGAACGGGCCGCCACCGAAGGCAACGGTCGGGCCCCAGCCGAAACGGGGCCCGCGCGCCCAGCGGCGGTTCCAGGTGGGACTCCAAGTGCGGTTCCAGCCGGGGTTCCAACCGCGGACAGCTAAGTTCGTATTCGGACCAACGAAAGCACCGCGTGCAAAATTGCCCGGCCGTGCCACATCGGCGCGAGCGAAGTTGCGATTGCCAAAGTTGCCGCGCGGGGCACCGCCGACATTGGCAGACATGCCAGCGCGGCCGCCCATAGCAGCAGCCCTCGGGTGCTGCTGGGCAAGGGCTGCTGTTGCGGTCGCTGCCGTCAACGCCACTGCTGCTGCAACGACGATCAGATTTTTACGCATTATTTCATACTCCTGTCGCCAAAGGCCTATGCCCCGCAAAACAACGGACATGTAAAGCGATGGTTGCAACGGCGCCGAACTGCCGCCACACCCGGACGCCGCGGGGATGCGCCGGACGGTCGGCTCCACTACCAAATGTCGGTCACGGCGCGGCCGTCGAACACCTCGGCGAGACGCTCGCGCGTCGCCCGCGTGGTGTCGGCCGGCAGCGCATCGAGCGCAAAGAAACCGTGGTCGATGATCTCGCGGCAGGGCTGCGGCGGCGCGCTCTGGCGGAACGAGCGTACGACAAACAGCGCGACGTGATCGCGACGCGAGACGTGGCTATTGAAATAGACCCCGAACAGTTTGGGCGGATCAATCGGCTCGATATTGCCTTCCTCGCGCAACTCGCGCTCAAGCGCCAGCAGAAGGGTCTCGCCGGACTCGACGCCGCCGCCGGGCAGATACCAACCCGCCATATAGCTGTGCTTGACCAGAAATACCTTGCCGTCGCCGGCGACGACCACGGCGCGCACGCCGAGCGTCAGCCCGCGGGTGAACCGCCAGGCGAAATGCAGCACCCGGCGGATGGCGGGCTCCAGCGCCCGGCGCAAGGGATCAAAATCCATGGGCGAATCCGCTCTGGGCATTAGATTAGAAGAATTCTAATATATATTCCAGGCCGCCGCCAACGCTTCAGGGGAACAGCAGGTGAAGAGCTTTGCCGGACTGAGCGAGCAGGACGTTCTCGCTCTCGCCATCTCCAACGAAGACGAGGACAACCGCATTTACCGCTCCTTCGCCGACGCGCTGCGCGAATCCTACCCGAACACGGCGGAAATGTACGACAAGATGGCGGAGGAAGAGATCGGCCATCGCGACCAACTGCTCGACCTGCATCGCAGCAAATTCGGCGATTTCCTGCCGCTGATCCGCCGCCAGGACGTCAAGGGTTTCGTCGCGCGCCGGCCGATCTGGCTCAACCGGCCGCTGTCGATCGACGCCACGCGCAAGTTCGCCGAGGAGATGGAGCTGGAGACCGCACGGTTCTACCGCCGCGCCGCCGAAAGAGCCAAAGACGACGCCGTGCGCGCGCTGCTGACGAAGCTGGCCGCCGACGAGGATAAGCACGAGGAGCTGGCCCAGGAGCTGGGCCAGAAAATTTCGCCGCAAGCGCGCGCCGCCGAGGATCAGACCGCCAACCGCCTGTTCATGCTGCAATACGTCCAGCCGGGCCTCGCCGGCCTGATGGACGGTTCGGTGTCGACCTTGGCGCCGCTATTCGCCGCAGCGTTCGCCACCCACAACACCTGGTCGACATTTCTGGTCGGGCTTGCCGCCTCGATCGGCGCCGGCATCTCCATGGCTTTTGCCGAAGCGCTGTCCGACGACGGCTCGCTGACCGGCCGCGGCGCGCCGGTGGTGCGCGGGTCGGTGACCGGCGCGATGACCGCGATCGGCGGTCTCGGCCATGCCCTGCCCTATCTCATTCCGAATTTCTTCATTGCCACCGCGCTCGCCTTCGCCGTGGTCGCGGTCGAGCTCGGCGTGATCTCCTGGATCCGCATGCGCTACATGGACACACCGTTCCTGCAGGCGGCGTTCCAGGTCGTGGTCGGCGGCGTGCTGGTGTTTGCCGCCGGTATCCTGATCGGCAGCTCGTAAGCGTTGCACGCTTTATCAAGACATCGCATAGCATGATGCCGCGATGTTCACGCTAGCCCATCTGTCCGACTGGCATATCGCCTCGCGGCCGGGATTATTCGATCTCGCCGGCAAGCGCGGGCTCGGCTACATCAATTGGCACCGCGGCCGCAAACGCATCCATCGCCCGGACATTCTCGATGCCACGATCCGTGATCTGAAGACGCGCGCCGCGGACCACATCGCCATCATCGGCGACCTCGTCAATCTGTCGCTGCCCGACGAATACAACCGTGCCCGCGGCTGGCTGGAGACGCTCGGCGCGCCACGCGACGTGACCCTGGTTCCCGGCAATCACGACGTCTACGTCCGCGGCGTCGTCGGCGCGCCGGCCGGATATTGGGCCGATTACATGCGCGGCGACGACGGCATCGTGCATTTCCCTTTTCTGCGCCGGCGCGGCAACGTCGCCCTGATCGCGCTCTCGACCGCGGTGCCGACGGCGCCGCTGCTCGCGACTGGCCGGCTCGGCAAGACGCAGCTAGCGCGCTTGTTGGAAGTGCTCGAGCAGACCCAAGGGCTGTTCCGCATCGTGCTGATCCATCATCCGCCGGTGACGCCGCCGCGCCGGCACTTGCGACGATTGACCGACGCTGCCGATCTGCACAGCGTGCTCGCCGAAAAAGGCGCCGAGCTGCTGCTGCACGGCCACGATCATTGTCGCTCGGTTGTCTGGCTCGACGGTCCGCGAGCCAAAATTCCGGCAGTCGGCGTGCCGTCGGCATCGGCGCGGGCGGCGCACGGCGACGAGAATGCCGCCGGCTATAATCTGTTCCACATCGACGGCGAAGCGGGACAGTGGCGCTGCGAAATGATCGGACGCGAGCGCGACGCGGCGGGAGACATTCGCGAAATGGAACGGCGCACGCTGATCGGTGCGTGACCGAAATAATCTTGCTCGACCTAAGTCTTGGACGCCAGCACCAGGACGACGGCGAAAAACCCGACCAGCCCCAACAGAAAACCGAGCGCCACCAAGCCGATGGCGCGCCAGCGCCGCCGGCGCAGGAAGCGGATGGCCTCGCTTTGGGCCATCCGCGTAACGAATTCCGGATCCTCATCCAGCGCGCGCTGCCGTTCGACCAGACGCCGCGCGACGTAATCTGTCACCGCGCCGACGATGTCGGCAATCTCATGGGATTCCGCGAGCACACGCCGGCCGACGCGGGTGTCGTGCAGGAAGCGATAGACACGCTTGTCGCGGCCCATGGCGACATGAGCGACGGAATCGAGCCACAGCCGCGGTGTGTCGCCGCGGCTGATGCCGCGGTCGAACAGCTCGATCTCGGACGGAATCTCGGCAAACAATGGATCGAGCGCCTCGTTCAGAAGCTCAAGCCGCGCCACTTCGGCGTCGCGCAGATCGACGACGACGCTGGTGCGCTCGGCCGCCTCGACGCGCGCCTGATGCATCGCCTGCGTCAGCGCCGAAATCGTCGCGGCGGTCGCAGCCGACGCGGCTGGCTTGCGTTTTCGACCCCACATAATCCACACGTTCCCTGGTGCGGATCATACACCGGCGGACCGGCGGCTGGGTAGCATCAAACACACCGGCCGCCGTCGACCTCGACGATATTGCCGGTCAAAAATTCGGCGTCTTTCGACGCCAGGAACAGCGCCGCATTGGCGATGTCCTGCACCAACGCCAAGCGGCCGAGCGGCACGCTGGCGACGAACTTTTCGCGCTGCCCCGGTTTCGGCCCGAGAAAGCTCGGCAGGAGCGGGGTCTCGGTGGCGACCGGTGCGATGGCGCAGACGCGGATCTTGTCTTCGGCCAATTCGCCGGCCAGTCCCTTGGTGATGGTGTGCACCGCGCCCTTGGTGCCGGCGTAGGCCGACGTGCCGGGCCGCGGCCGGATCGCCGCGGTCGAGCCGATATTGATGATGACGCCGCCGCCGGCCTTTCGATACACCGGGACCACGGCCTGGCAGCCGAGGAACACACCCTTCACGTTGACCGCAAAAGTCCGATCGAATTCCTCCTCGCCGATCTCCATCATCGGTTTGTTGACATGGGTCGTGCCGGCGTTGTTGACCAGGATATCGAGAGCGCCGAACGCCGCCAGCGTCTCGGCGACCGCGGCCGCCCAGTCCGACTTTTTGGTCACATCGCAACGCATGGCGACGGCGTTGTTGCCGATGGCGCGCGCCGCCGCCTTGGCGCCATCGACGTTGATATCGACCAGCGCGACGCGCGCACCTTCCCGCGCATAAGTCTCGGCGATGCATTTGCCGATGCCGGATGCGGCGCCGGTGACCAATGCGGTTTTGCCCTCAAGACGCATTTTCAACTCCCTTTCGGCGCGACGCCGTATTGCTTGGCCCAGCCGAGCCCGTCCTCGGTGCGCCGACGCGGCTTGTATTCGCAGCCGATCCAGCCGGCATAGCCGGAGCGGTCGATCGCATCGAACACGTTCGCGTAATTGATCTCGCCCTCGTCGGGCTCGCCGCGGCTCGGCACGGCGGCGATCTGCACGTGGCCGATCAGCGGCAGGTATTTGTTGAAGCGCGTGATCAGGTCGCCACCCATGATCTGCACGTGATAGAAATCGAACTGGATGCGCACGTTGGGCGCCGCAACCTTGCCGACGACATCGGCGGCGTGCTCGACGCGATTGAGGAAATAGTTCGGCCGGTCGCGCTGGTTGATCGGCTCGATCAACAGCGTGACGTTCGCCTTGGCCGCATCCGCCGCGGCGCGTTCGAGATTCTTGACGAACACCGTGTCGGCTGCCGGACGCTGCTCCGGCGGCACCACGCCGGCCATGCAGTGGATGGCCGTACCGCCGATCGCAGTCACGTAATCGAGGGCGTGCTTGAACGCGGCATCCCATTCGCGCTCCCGCCCCGGCAACGCAGCAAGGCCGAACTCCGGGCAAAACGGCGTGTTGATGCCGAGCTGAGTCAGGTTGTGGCGCGAAAGCTCCGCCTTCACCGCCGACGGTGCAACCTCATAGGGAAATTGCAGCTCCACCGCGGCAAAACCCGCCGCGGCGGCGGCGCCGATGCGCTCGATGAGCGGACGCTCGGTGAACAGATGGCCGAGATTGGCAGCGAAGCGGGGCATGGGCGTTTCCTGAAGGCGCGGCCAACCGACCGTAGCTTGGATTGCGGGAGGATTGAACCGGCAGAGGCAATTAGCGCCACGCCGGCCACGTTGTCCGCTGCGGCACTGAAAATAAGCCTACTTTAATATGGGCTATTTCCCACTATATTGCCCACTATGAGTGTGGGCCAATTTGTGGTTGACCGCTCGCCCATCGCTTGGTTCGCTGACGCCAACACGCCGCGCGCAAAAGCAGCACGCACCGACAACAGCGCGGCCACGACGGGGAAACGTCAAGGACGCGTGCCATGAACGCGCAACAGTTGCTCCAGGAAATCGCCGACTACTGCCGCCGCACCGGCTTAGCCGAATCCACCTTCGGACGCCGCGCCGTCAACGACGGCAAGCTCGCGGCGCGGCTGCGCAATGGCGGCCGCATCACCACCGACACCCTCGATCGCATCCACGGATTCATGCAGTCAAATCCAGCCACCGACCCGCGCCCGACCATCATCGAGCGCGCCCACGCGCCGCGCCCGGCGACGCCCGCGGTCGCGCCTTCCCCGCTGCCGGCGACGCCCAAGACCGACGACCCGCAGCGCAACTTCCGCTTCTTCGACAACCGGCAAAAGTATCTGCTGTTCGTCAACACCTGCAGCGAGAAATGGGAGGTGGCGCATCGCGTCACCGAGGAACTGGCGCACATCCATCCGCGCCCGCCGGCGTTGCGCGTGTTCGACGCCGGGGTCGGCGACAGCTCGGTGCTGGTGCGGGTCATGCGCGCCATGCACGACCGCTTCCCGCACATGCCGTTCTACACCGTCGGCAAGGAGATCAGCCTCGAAGACGTACGGCTGACCTTGCAGAAAATGGCGGACCGCTTCTTCGAGCATCCGGCATCGGTGCTGGTGCTGACCAATCTCGCCTATGCGGACGCACCGTGGCTGCACGTCAAGTCGCTCAACGCGGCGTCGAGCCTGGTCTGGCACGAGCTGCCGCTCCTCGGCAATTCGGCGCACCGCTTCGAACAACAGATCATCGATCTCGAGCCGTTCCTGGCGCAGAACTGGAAGGCCGGGGTGAGCACCCGCACCGGCAATCCGGTCTATGAGCGGCCGGTGGTGCTGGTCATATACCGCGAAGACCACCGCTTCCTGCTCGACCCGATCATTCCGAAGCCCGGCGGCACGATTGCCAATTACGACCTCGTCATCGCCTCGCAGCCGTATCGTGCCCGTGCTTCGCTCGACTTCAAAGCCAAGCGCGTGATCGG
>JASHQO010000325.1 GCA_030039105.1 Xanthobacteraceae bacterium | reverse complement strand
CCAGGGTTTCGCGGTTGTAGCGCTTGCCCTTGCACACATCGCAGGTGACGTAGACGTCGGGCAGAAAGTGCATCTCGATCTTGATGACGCCGTCGCCCTGGCAGGCCTCGCAGCGGCCGCCCTTGACGTTGAACGAGAAGCGGCCCGGCTCGTAGCCGCGCGCCTTCGACTCGGGCAGGCCGGCGAACCATTCGCGGATCGGCGTGAAGGCGCCGGTATAGGTCGCGGGGTTGCTTCGCGGCGTGCGGCCGATCGGCGACTGGTCGATGTCGATGACCTTGTCGAGGTGCTCGAGCCCGTCGATGCGGTCGTGCAGAGCAGGGGCCTCGCTGGCGCCGTTGAGGCGGCGCGCCAGCGCCTTGTAGATGGTGTCGAGGAGCAGCGTCGACTTGCCGCCGCCGGACACGCCGGTGATGCAGGTGAACAGGCCGAGCGGAATTTCGGCGGTGATGTTTTTGAGATTGTTGCCGCGGGCATTGACGACTTTCAGCACGCGGCTCGGGTTCTTCGGCCGGCGCTCGGGGATCGGCACTTCGAGCTCGCCGGAGAGATATTTGCCGGTCCACGATTGCCGCGCCGCGATCAAATCCTCGACCTTGCCCTGGGCGATGACGTGGCCGCCGTGGATGCCGGCGCCGGGGCCGACGTCGACCACCTCGTCGGCGGCGCGGATGGCGTCCTCGTCGTGCTCGACCACGATCACGGTGTTGCCGAGGTCGCGCAGCCGGCGCAGCGTCTCGAGGAGCCGCGCGTTGTCGCGCTGGTGCAGGCCGATCGACGGCTCGTCGAGCACGTAGAGCACGCCGGTCAGGCCGGAGCCGATCTGCGAGGCGAGGCGGATGCGCTGGCTCTCGCCGCCGGACAGCGTGCCGGAGGCGCGGGAGAGGGTGAGGTATTCCAAGCCGACGTCGATCAGGAATTTGAGCCGCTCGCGGATTTCCTTGAGCACCCGCGCCGCGATCTCGCTCTGCTTGTCGGTCAGCCGTTGCGGTAGCTCAGTGAACCATCTGGCTGCTCCTTTGACCGACATATCGGACACTTCGCCGATGTGCTTGCCGTCGAGCTTGACGCACAAAGCTTCGGGCTTGAGCCGATAGCCTTTGCAGGCGTCGCACGGCACGTCGGTGAAATAGCGGGCAATCTCCTCGCGGGCCCAGTCGCTGTCGGTCTCGCGGAAGCGGCGCTCCAGATTGGTGATGACGCCCTCGAACGGCCGCTTGGTGTCGTAGGCGCGCACGCCGTCGTCGTAGGAGAAGCGGATCTCGGTGTCGCCGGAGCCGTAGAGGATGGCGTCTTGCGTCTTCTTCGGCAGGTCCTTCCACTTGGTGTCGAGGGTGAAACGGTAGTGCTTGCCGAGCGCGCCGAGCGTCTGCACGTAATACGGCGACGACGATTTGGCCCACGGCGCGATGGCGCCCTTGCGCAGGGTGCGGTCCTTGTCGGGGATGACGAGGTCGGCGTCGATGTGCTGCTCGACGCCGAGTCCGCCGCATTTCGGGCAGGCGCCGAACGGATTGTTGAACGAGAACAGCCGCGGCTCGATCTCCGGAATGGTGAAGCCGGACACCGGGCAGGCAAATTTTTCGGAGAAGGTCAGGCGCTCGGGACCGCTCTTGTCGTGGATCTTGGCGACTTTCTTCTCGCCTGACTTGCCCCCTCCGGTCGCGCTACGCGCGACTTCCTCTCCCGCTTGCGGCGGAGGGTTGGGGAGAGGACCCGTCGTAGCATCGGCGAACTCCGCAACCGCAAGTCCGTCGGCGAGCTTGAGCGCCTGCTCGAGCGAATCCGCCAACCGCGTCGCGATATCGGGCCGCACTACCAGGCGATCGACCACCACGTCGATGTCGTGGGTGAATTTCTTGTCGAGCGCCGGCACCTCGGCGATCTCGTAGAAGGCGCCGTCGACTTTGACGCGCTGGTAGCCCTTCTTCATGAACTCGGCGAGCTCCTTGCGGTACTCGCCCTTGCGGCCGCGCACGACCGGGGCCAAGAGGAAGAGACGAGTCCCCTCAGGCAGCGCCATGATGCGGTCGACCATCTGCGACACGGTCTGGCTCTCGATCGGCAGGCCGGTGGCCGGCGAGTAGGGCACGCCGGCGCGGGCCCACAAGAGCCGCATGTAATCGTAGATCTCGGTGACGGTGCCGACGGTCGAGCGCGGATTGCGCGAGGTGGTTTTTTGCTCGATGGAGATGGCGGGCGAGAGGCCGTCGATCTGGTCGACGTCCGGCTTCTGCATCATCTCCAGAAATTGCCGGGCGTAGGCGGACAGGCTCTCGACATAGCGGCGCTGGCCCTCGGCATAAATGGTGTCGAAGGCGAGCGAGGATTTGCCCGAGCCGGACAATCCGGTGAACACCACGAGGCGGTCGCGCGGGATGTCGACATCGACGTTTTTAAGATTGTGCTCGCGCGCGCCGCGGATGGCGATGACGCGGCGATCCGCTGCTCTGCGGATGTCTTCGCGACGCTCTTTGGCACCCTTCGCAGCGCTGTCGAATAGGTCGTTCATTGCCTGACCGTTTTCGGAGATCGACCCCGAACATAGTGAGAACGCTGGGCTTTTGCCAGAGCAGGACAGGCCCTTATTCCCGGAATTCTCAGGCCGTGCTTCCCGGGCGCAGCACGAAGCGATGCGTTGCGCCCGGGATCGTCGCGCACCCGGAGCATTCCCGGATCGGCAGTGCGCCGCTTCGCGTTGCACCGCATCCGGGAAACGCCGCCATTGAAATTGACAAGGGCCGGCATTTGGCCGGCCCTTGCTGCGCGCTCCAACTGGCTACGCAGGTTACTGGGCGGCGACCCGCCGCCGCCCTAATGCCAATTGAAGCGGTAGTTCACGCCCGCGGTGATCATATTGCTGATGGATTTGATGCCCACCGGGAAAGCCGGCACCGGCGTCGTGCCGCCGGCGACCGGTTGGAAGCTCAAGGCGTTGAAATTATAGCTCTGCGAGCCGAAGTCGAAGAAGTCGTATTCGATCTTGAGCGAGAGGTTCTCGTTCAGTCCGTATTCAAAGCCGCCGCCGACGGTGAAGCCGGTGCGGGTGTCGTTGATCGATTGCTGCACGTTGTAGCCGTTGAACGAATACGGCTGCTCCGAGTAGGTGACGCGCACCCACGCCGCACCGCCTTTGACGTAGAACAGGAGGTCGTTGGCGGCATAGCCGACGCGGCCGGTCGCGGTCGCGTACCAATGCGAGGCCGACGTGGCGTTGATCGACGTGTTCGCCGGTATCGCGGTCTGAACCTGCGTGCCGGAGAGGTACGACGACGTCCAGGTGCCCTCGAGGCCGACCACCACCGGCGCGAACTCGATGTTGAGGCCGGCCTCGCCGCCGCCGACCACGGACCATGGATTGGTCCTGGTCTCGGTGCCGGCATTGAGCAGGGCCGTCGTCGTTTGCGCGGTGAAGATGTCGTTCATGGTGGCGCCGCCGACCTGGCCGCCGACATAGATGCCGCTCCAGTCGTAGATCGCCGGGCGATAGGCGGGAACGACGGGCGGTGCGCCCGGCACCGGCAAATCGGCGGCCGACGCCGCCACGGCAGACGCGGCCATGGCAGACGCGGCCATGGCAGACGCGGCCATGACAACGCCAGCGAGGAGACCCGGACCAAGACGCCTCATACGGTACCCTTACGAGCACTTCCTGCGCGCTTTTGCCCTACTACAGTCGTTCCGTAAGCCTTTGAATAGTGCAAAAAAACAACAGCCCGGCGGATTCCGCCGGGCTGTGCATTGACTCTCGAAAAATGCCGTGGCGACGCGGTTTTCGGCCGGCCGCCGCAGGCTCAGAATTTGTAGTTCACGCCGGCGCGGACCACGTTCTCGTGGAAGCTGACGGTCGCCGGGGCTACAGCCGCAGCGCAAGCGCTGCTGTTGCAGCTTGCGCTTTGGAAGCTGGCGTAGAGGTATTCGATTTTGGCCGTCCAGTTGTCGGTCATGGCGTATTCGAGGCCACCGCCCGCGGTCCAGCCCACTTCCGAGCCGCCGCCATAGGGCATTGCCGCAGTCGACGGCTTGACGTCGGTGAAGGCGGCGCCGCCGGTGACGTAGAACAGGGCGCGGTCGGCGGCGAAGCCGGCGCGGCCGCGGATCGTCGCCAGGTAGCTACTAGCCGTGGCGCAGCCGCCGATGGCAGCCGGCGCGCAGACGCCGCTCTGCGAGGCGCCACGCAGGTTCTGCCAATCGATGTCGCCTTCGGCGCCGAACACGAACTGGCCGACCTGGTAGTTGCCGCCGAGTTGGCCGCCGGCCAGCGCGCCGTTCATGGAAAAACTGCCGACCGATCCGACCGGCGTACTCCAACTCGAAGAGCCGAAGCCGTAGCCGGCATTGAGACCGACATAGAAGCCGGTCCAGCTAAACGGCGGCGGCGCCGGAATATAGGCTGCAGGCGCCCGCGGCGGAGCCATCGGCGGCGGCAGGTCGGCCGCCAATGCGGGGGCCGCGGAAGCTAGCGCCAAGGTGCCGACGCTCATGGCGCCGACGATCAAAATCCGCTTCATTGTACGAATCTCCTGTGCGGGTGCACGCCCCGAAATTATATCGCGTTGGGTCGATTCAGGACCGGTTCGTTGCCGTCGCCTGTAACCCATAACTATCTGATTTTGCTTAAAATGCTGTTGCCCAAAAGCCACAACGCGCCACTTTCCGCACCGCCTAGGGCAACCGTCGCCGGCTGGAAGCCTCCGGCGCTGCCGTCTTGACCAGGCCCCCGATGGCTTGAATGGAACAGAACAAGAACATATAATAATTCTCCCTTGGCGGCGAACTTGGGCCGGCGAACAAGCCGTGTGGATAACGGCCATCGTGCGTTGTTCGCCCTTGCCGCGCGGCGGCCCCGCACTAGGTTGGCCGGGCGGTCTACAGCCAAGCGATCTGCGGCTAGAGATCCGGTGATATCGGGAACGATTGGAGAAGTGTCATGGCGGGAAGCGTCAACAAGGTAATCCTCATCGGCAATCTGGGCGCCGATCCGGAAATTCGTCGCACCCAGGACGGCCGGCCGGTGGCGAACCTGCGCCTCGCCACTTCGGATTCCTGGAAGGACAAGACCACCGGCGAGCGCAAGGAAAAGACCGAGTGGCACCGCGTGGTGATCTTCAACGAAAACCTGTGCCGGATCGCCGAGCAGTACCTGAAGAAGGGCTCGAAGGTTTATATCGAAGGCGCGCTGCAGACGCGCAAGTGGCAGGATCAAC
>JASHQO010000324.1 GCA_030039105.1 Xanthobacteraceae bacterium | reverse complement strand
CGACGATCCGCTGCGCGTGGTGATCGCCGGCCTGCCCGATCCGGTCATCGCGCTCGACCGCGACGGCCGGGTGCTGGCGCTCAACGAGCGCGCCCGGGCGCTCACGCCGGCGCTGCGCCAAGGCGAGCCGGTGTCGCTGGCGCTGCGCATGCCGGAACTGATCGAAGCGATCGGCCGCGCCGCGGCGCGCGGCGACGAGCAGCGCGTCGAATATTCCGAGCGCGGGCCGCTCGACCGCTGGTTCGAGACCATCGTCATGCCGGTCAAGCGCGATCCCGGCCTGAGCCAGCCCGACCTCGTGCTGCTGACCTTTCACGACCTCACCCCGCTGCGCCGCGTCGAAGAGATGCGCGCCGACTTCGTCGCCAATGCCAGCCACGAGCTGCGCACGCCGCTGGCGGCGCTGTCGGGCTTCATCGAGACCCTGCAGGGCTCGGCGCGCGACGACGCCAAGGCGCGGCAGCGCTTCCTCGCCATCATGCAGGAGCAGGCCAAGCGCATGGCGCGCCTGATCGACGACCTGCTGTCGCTGTCGCGCATCGAGCTCAACGCCCATCGCCGCCCGGACACGCCGGTCGACATGGTGCCGATCGTGCGCCAGGTCGTCGACAGCCTGGAGACGCTGGCGCGCGACCGCGGCGTCAAGGTCGACGTCGCGGCAGCGAGCGCGCTGATGGTGCTCGGCGACCGCGACGAGCTGGTGCGCATCTTCGAGAACCTGGTGGAGAACGCGCTCAAATACGGCGCCGCCGGCGGGCGGGTCGAGATCACGCTCGGCCCCGGCACCTCGCTCGACGGCGAGCCGGAGGCCGAGGTCAGCGTGCGCGATTACGGCCCCGGCATCGCGCCGGAGCACCTGCCGCGGCTGACCGAGCGGTTCTACCGGGTCGACGTCACCGAGAGTCGCGCGCAGGGCGGCACCGGCCTCGGCCTGGCTCTCGTCAAGCACATCCTCAACCGCCATCGCGGCCGGCTGACCATCGACAGCGCGCCCGGCGCGGGAGCCACTTTCACGGTGCACCTTCCCACCACGGTTTCCGGACTAAACAAGTAAAATCATCTTTTGCTCAATTGCTTGCGCTGTCATCCGACTGTCATCCGGCCATCATAGAACAGTGACGTGCCCAACCTAACCATGCCCGTGCTTCGGGTCGGCCCTGACGGGAAATTCCCGACCGCCGCCCGCTGCATCAGACGTCGAACAGAGAGAACTCGCCCAACCAGGGTCGACAGCGGTCGTGGATCGACGATCCGCTTCGCCGAAATTCCTCGAACAGGAGACAGACTCGTGAAACATCTTCGAACGATCGCCGCCATCACTCTATTGGCCGCGACAACGCTGCCGGCCGCCGCCGCCGACATCACCGCCGCCGGTTCCACCTTCGTCTATCCAGTGCTCGCCAAATGGGCCGACACCTATAAGAAGGACACCGGCATCGGCCTGAACTACCAGTCGATCGGTTCCGGCGGCGGCATCAAGCAGATCACCGCCAAGACCGTGACCTTCGGCGCCACCGACATGCCGCTCAAGCCCGAAGACGTGGCCAAGAACGGCTTCGTGCAGTTTCCGGTCATCAACGGCGCCGTGGTGCCGCTGCTCAATCTGCCGGGCATCAAGCCGGGCGAGATCACTCTCGACGGCCCGACCATCGCCAAGATCTTCCTTGGCGAGATCGCCAAGTGGAACGATCCGGCGATCGCCAAGCTCAATGCCGGCGTGAAGCTGCCCGATACCGCGATCGCCGTGGTGCACCGCTCGGACGGGTCCGGCACCACCTTCATCTGGACCAACTATCTCTCCAAGGTCAGCCCGGAGTGGAACGACAAGGTCGGCGAGAACACCGCGGTCGAATGGCCGGTCGGCATCGGCGCCAAGGGCTCCGAAGGCGTGTCCAACAACGTCGCCCAGACCGTCGGCTCGCTCGGCTACGTCGAATATGCCTATGCCAAGCAGAACAACCTGACCTACGCCAAGATGGTCAACCACGCCGGCAAGGTCGTGTCGCCGACCGCCGAGGCGTTTCAGGCCGCAGCCGCCGGCGCCGACTGGGCCGGTGCGCAGGATTTCCGCGTTATCATCACCGACGCGCCCGGCGACAAGTCGTGGCCGGTTGCCGGCTCGACCTTCATCCTGATGCAGTCGACCCCGGTCAGCGCCGCCGACTCCGACGCCGCGCTCAAGTTCTTCGACTGGGGCTACAAGAACGGCAAGCAGATGGCCACCGATCTCGACTACGTGCCGATGCCCGACAGCGTCGTGGCGTTGATCGAGAAGACCTGGAAAGAGAAGGTCAAAGGGGCAAGCTTCTGATTGCGAAGCCCGGGAAAAGGCGCCGAGCAAGGCGCCTTTTCCTTTTCCACCGCGCAAGACCAAGCGGCTTGTGTCGCGATGCAGAGGCCGTTTGATTGGCTCTCCTGACCGAAGCGCAAAAGGAGGGCTGTGCAACCCGCGGGGAGGCAGCCAGTGGTCGATATGGCGTTAAGTGACCAAGTCGTCGTTCCGGCGCAGGCGCGGGCCCGCCTCAAGGCGCTCGACCGGTTCCGCCTGAGCGACGCTGTGTTCCAACACCTGACCCGCGCCGCGGCGATCGGCGTGTTGCTGCTCCTCAGCGGCGTCATCGTCTCGCTGATCCAGGGCTCGCTGCTGACGTTCAAGACCTTCGGCCTGAGCTTTCTCTGGAGCTCGCGCTGGAATCCGGTCACCGACAATTACGGCGCGCTGCCGGCGATCTTCGGCACCGTCGTCACCTCGTTCATCGCCATGCTGATCGCGGTGCCGGTCGGCCTGTTGATCGCCTTCTTCCTCACCGAGCTCTGCCCGCAATGGCTGCGCCGGCCGATCGGCATCGCCATCGAGCTGCTCGCCGGCATCCCCAGCATCATCTACGGCATCTGGGGCCTGTTCCTGTTCGCCCCGTTCCTGCAGGCGACCTTGCAGCCGTTCCTGATCGATACGCTCGGCAACGTGCCGATCATCGCGCCGCTGTTCGCCGGTCCACCCTACGGCATCGGCATGCTGACCGCCGGCCTGATCCTCGCCATCATGGTGCTGCCGTTCGTCACCTCGATCTCGCGCGACGTGTTCGACGCGGTGCCGCCGGTGCTCAAGGAGGCCGCCTACGGGCTCGGCTGCACCACCTGGGAAGTGGTGCGCTACGTCGTGCTGCCCTATGCGCGGGTCGGCGTCATCGGCGGCCTGATGCTCGGGCTCGGCCGCGCGCTGGGCGAGACCATGGCGGTAACCTTCGTCATTGGCAACGCGCACCGCATCTCGGCCTCGATCCTGGCGCCGGGCACCACCATCTCCGCCACCATCGCCAACGAATTCACCGAAGCGGTCGGCGACCTCTACACCTCGGCGCTGACCTCGCTCGGCCTCATCCTGTTCGTCATCACTTTTATTGTGCTGGCGGCAGCCCGCTTCATGCTGCTGCGCCTGGAACGCCGGATCGGGTGACGCCATGATGGAACGCGCATTGGCCGCCCGCTTTGCCACCCGCCGCCGCCGCAACGGCATCGCCACGGGCTTGGCCTATGCCGCCACCGCTTTCGGGCTGGGCTGGCTGGTGCTGATCCTCGGCGCGCTGTTGTGGAAGGGCCTCAGCGCGCTGTCGCCCGCGGTGCTCATCGAGATGACGCCGCCGCCGGGCTCGGCCGGCGGCCTGCTCAATCCGATCGTCGGCAGCCTGATGCTCACGGTGCTCGCCGTCGTCATCGGGACGCCGATCGGCATTTTGGCCGGCACCTATATGGCCGAGTACGGCCGCTACGACCGCCTCAGCAGCGTCGTGCGCTTCATCAACGACATCCTGCTCAGCGCCCCGTCGATCGTCATCGGCCTGTTCATCTACGAGGTCATGGTGGCGCCGATGGGACATTTCTCCGGCTGGGCCGGCGGCGTCGCGCTCTCGGTGCTGGTCATCCCGGTCGTGGTGCGCACCACCGAGGACATGCTGAGCCTGGTGCCGAACGCGCTGCGCGAGGCCGCCACCTCGATCGGCCTGCCGCGGTCGCTGGCGATCACCCGCATCTGCTATCGCGCCGCCCGCGCCGGCATGGTGACCGGCGTGCTGCTGGCGGTCGCCCGCATCAGCGGCGAGACGGCGCCGCTGCTGTTCACCTCATTGAACAATCAGTTCTGGAGCACCAATTTCAATGGGCCGATCTCGAGCCTGCCGGTCGTCATCTTCCAGTTCGCGCTCAGCCCCTACAAGGACTGGCAGGCGCTGGCCTGGACCGGCGCGCTGATCATCACCATGGCGGTGCTGGCCTTGAGTATTACTGCGCGTACCCTCGTGTCATCGGGAAAACAGTCATGAACGACGCGTCCGTAGCCGTTCCCACAGTCACCCACGTCGCCACCGACCGGAGCGGCCTTGCCGACAAGGTCTCGATCAGCGACCTCAATTTCTTCTACGGCGATACGCGGGCGCTGAAATCGATCAGCCTGTCGCTCTACGAGAACAGGGTCACCGCCTTCATCGGCCCGTCGGGCTGCGGCAAGTCGACGTTGCTGCGCGTGCTCAACCGCATGTACGACCTCTATCCGCAGCAGCGCGCCACCGGCGAGGTGATGTTCGACGGCACCAACATCCTCTCGCCGAAGCAGGACCTCAATCTGCTGCGCGCCCGCATCGGCATGGTGTTCCAGAAGCCCACCCCGTTCCCGATGTCGATCTACGAGAACATCGCCTTCGGCATCAGGCTCTACGAAAGGCTGCCGAAAGCCGAGATCGACAATCGCGTCGAAATCTCGCTGCGCCGCGCCGCGCTGTGGGACGAAGTCAAGGACAAGCTCAATGCCAACGGCCAGAGCCTGTCCGGCGGCCAGCAGCAGCGCCTGTGCATCGCCCGCACCGTCGCGGTGCGGCCGGAAGTGATCCTGTTCGACGAGCCGTGCTCGGCGCTCGATCCGATCTCCACCGCCAAGATCGAGGAGCTGATCGACGAACTGACCGACGATTACACGATCGTGATCGTCACCCACAACATGCAGCAGGCGGCGCGCGTATCCGAGTTCACCGCCTTCATGTATCTCGGCGAGTTGATCGAGTTCGACTCGACCAGCAACATGTTCACCGCGCCGCACGACCAGCGCACCCAGGACTACATCACGGGCCGCTTCGGATAAGCGCCGGAGAAAGCATCATGACCGAATTCAGCACCAGGATCGACCACACCGCCAAGGCGTTCGACACCGACCTGCAGGAGATCACCCGCAAGGTCGCCGAGATGGGCGGGCTCGTCGAGCGGCAGATCCGCGACGCCGTCGCGGCGCTGGCCGAGCGCGATCTCGAGCTCGGCGAGCGCGTCATGGCGACCGATCCCGTCATCGACGTACTGCAGCGCGACATCGAGGAAAAGGCCGTGCTGACCATCGCGCGCCGCCAGCCGATGGCGGTCGACCTGCGCGAGATCGTCGGCGCCATGCGGGTCGCCAACGACCTCGAGCGGGTCGGCGACCACGCCAAGCACATCGGCAAGCGCGTCGTGGCGCTCGACGGCGACTTTTATCCGGCCAAGCTCATTCGCGGCGTCGAGCACATGGCCGGGCTGGTCGCCGCCCAACTCAAGCAAGTGCTGGATGCCTATGCCAGCCACGACCTGCAGTCGGCGCTCGCGGTGTGGAAGGGCGACGAAGAAGTCGACTCGATGTGCACGTCGCTGTTCCGCGAGCTGCTGACCTACATGATGGAGGATCCGCGCAACATCACGTTCTGCATGCACCTGATGTTCTGCGCCAAGGACATCGAGCGCATGGGCGATCACGCCACCAACATCGCCGAAACCGTGTACTACATGATTGAAGGCCGTCCTATCACCGACCAGCGTCCCAAGGGCGATCCGACCAATTTTGGACCCGCAGCCGCCGCGCTGCAAAAATGAATAGGAGACCGGGATGGGAGCCAACATCCTGATCGTCGAAGACGAGGAGCCGCTGACGACATTGCTGCGCTACAACCTCGAAGCCGAAGGCTACGAGGTCGATGCGGTGACCCGGGGCGACGATGCCGATACCAGGTTGCGTGAGACCGCGCCCGATCTGATCGTGCTCGACTGGATGCTGCCGGGATTGTCCGGCATCGAGCTGTGCCGCCGGCTGCGGACGCGGCCGCAGACCCAGACCTTGCCGATCATCATGCTCACCGCCCGCGGCGAGGAAAGCGAGCGGGTGCGCGGGCTCGCCACCGGCGCCGACGACTACATCGTCAAGCCGTTCTCGGTGCCGGAGCTGTTGGCGCGCATCCGCGCGCTGTTGCGCCGCGCCAGCCCCGAGCGCGTCGCCGCGGTGCTGAGCATCGGCGATCTCGAGCTCGACCGCGAGAAGAAGCGGGTGTCGCGCGCGAGCCGCCCGGTCGATCTCGGCCCGACCGAGTTCCGCCTGCTCGAATTCCTGATGGAGCGGCCCGGCCGGGTGTTCTCCCGCGAGCAACTGCTCGACGGCGTATGGGGCTCCGACGTCTATATCGACGAGCGCACCGTCGACGTCCATGTCGGCCGCCTGCGCAAATCGCTCAACCGCGGCCACGCCGTCGACCCGATCCGCACGGTGCGCGGCGCCGGCTATTCGCTGGACGATCGGTTTGGCAAATCGGCGAGCTGAGCCGCACGTGTGTCGCGGATGCGGTGCCGCGCGCAGCGGTGCACCGCCGATGCGGGACCTTCGCTTGCTCTGAGTTTGAGACGATCCCGCGGGTCTGCAGCGCATCGCTACGCTGCGCTTGGTGCTGCGCAGCGCCCGGGAAACACGGCGTGAGGACCCGTCAGCGCAGTAGCCGCCTGTCGCGGCGCCGCTCCGTCGCCGGCTGGTAGGCGACGCGGCAGTGATAGGCGCAATAGGGCAAGCCGGTCAGGGTGTTGCCGCCGCAGAAGAAAAAGTCGGTGGAGCCCGGATCGCCGACCGGCCAGCGGCAGGTCTGCTCGTTGAGCTCCAGCAAGGTGCGGCGCTGGCCGATCGGGATGATGTTCTCGATCAGCTCCGGTTCCGCCTCCTCGATCTCATAGGCATGCGCGAGCGCGGTGTTGCCGCGGATGGCGACGCGGCCGATGCGCAGCATCGAGGGCGAGCGGGCCTTGCGCGGACGCGGCGCGCCGGTCGACGTGCTCTTGGCGCGGCCGGACAGGCCGAGCCGATGCACCTTGCCGATCACGGCGTTGCGGGTGATGCCGCCAAGCTCGGCCGCGATCTGACTCGCCGACAAGCCGTCGGACCAAAGCTTCTTGAGCAGTTCGACCCGCTCATCAGTCCACGACATGCTCGTGTCCCTCCCTGAAGACGCAGTCCCGGAAAACACTGGTATCATCTGGGCAGAATCCTCCTTCGAGCCGGGCGGCGCCAAAAACCGCCCAACGCTCACGCAAAACAACCAAACGCTTTAGCTGACCGTCCGCCGCACGAGATGTCGTACTTGACAAGGAAAATGCTACAATATGGCGGGAGTCGGGCGCAAGAGTCCGTGGGATGCGCGTCCACACATTCATGGTCGCGTGTGGATGAGAGGGCGTAAAGTGTCCGCCAGCGCCGCTTTTCCCGTGTTGACAGTTGGGCACGCCGACTTAAAATAACGATCCGTGCCGCCCGGAGAGGCGGCACATTTCGTTTCAGCCGCGTCGTTATTGCTGCGCAGCGTAAGCGAGCAGAGCCATGACATCGCATATGATGCCGACGTTCGCGCGTGTGAACCTCGCCTTCGAGCGGGGCGACGGCGTTTGGCTGACCGCGACCAACGGCGAGCGCTATCTCGATTTCACCTCGGGCGTCGCGGTGAACGCACTCGGCCACGCCCATCCGCACCTGGTCGCCGCGATGACCGCGCAGGCGCAGAAGCTGTGGCACGTCTCGAACCTCTACGAGATTCCCGAGGACGAGCGCGCCGCCAAGCGGCTGTGCGAGGCGAGCTTCGCCGACGTGGTGTTCTTCTGCAATTCCGGCGCCGAAGCGATGGAAGGCGCCATCAAGACCGCGCGCAAATACCAGTCGGTCAGCGGCCACCCCGAGAAATATCGCATCGTCACCTTCGAGGGCGCGTTCCACGGCCGCACCTTGGCGACGCTCGCCGCCGGCGGCCAAAAGAAATATCTCGACGGATTCGGCCCCGTGGTCGAAGGTTTCGACCAGGTTCCGTTCGGCGAACTCGACGCCGTCAAGCGCGCCATCGGCAAGGAGACCGGCGCCATCCTGATCGAGCCGGTGATGGGCGAAGGCGGCGTCCGCGTCGTCGCGCCGTTGTTCCTCAAGGCGCTGCGCGAGCTTGCCGACCGGCACGGCCTGATGCTGATCTTCGACGAGGTGCAATGCGGCATGGGCCGCACCGGCGAACTGTTCGCCTATCAACGTACCGGCGTGACGCCCGACATCATGGCGCTCGCCAAGGCGCTCGGCGGCGGCTTTCCGGTCGGCGCGGTGCTGGCGACCGGCGAAGCCGCCACGGGCATGACCGCCGGCACCCACGGCTCGACCTTCGGCGGCAACCTTCTGGCCATGAGCGCGGTCAATGCCACGCTCGACGTCATGCTGGCGCCCGGCTTCTTCGACCACGTCAAGCGCATCGCCATCCTGTTCAAGCAGCGGCTCGCCGAGATCAAGGACCGTTATCCGGCGCTGATCGCCGAAGTCCGCGGCGAAGGCCTTCTGGTCGGCCTGCGGGCCCTGGTTCCGGCCGGAGCGCTCGTCGACGCATTGCGCGGCGAGCACCTGTTGGCCGTCGGCGCCGGCGACAACGTGGTGCGGCTGTTGCCGCCGCTGATCGTCAGCGAGCAGGAGATCGCCGAAGGCGTGGCGCGGCTCGACCGCGCCTGCGCCAAGCTCGATCGGATGCGTTCCCCTGCCTTGGGGAACGGTGGGGGAAAGGAGGCGGCGGGATGAGCGTCCGCCACTTTCTCGACCTGCTCGACGTGCCCGCGGCGGAGCTGCGCCACATCATCGACGACGCCCGCGCCATGAAGGCGCAGCGCAGCGGCGCCGGTCGGCCGCTCGCCGGCAAGACACTGGCGATGATCTTCGAGCGGCCCTCGACGCGCACCCGCGTGTCGTTCGAGGTCGCCATGCGCCAGCTCGGCGGCGACGTCATTCTGCTGACCGCCGAGGAAATGCAGCTCGGCCGCGGCGAGACGCTCGCCGACACCGCGCGCGTGCTGTCGCGCTACATCGACGCCATCATGATCCGCACCCTCGACGCCGACGATGTCGCGGAACTGGCGCGCTACGCCACCGTGCCGGTAATCAACGGCCTGACCCGGCGCTCCCATCCCTGCCAGGTGATGGCCGACGTCATGACCTTCGAGGAGCATCGCGGTCCGATCCGCGGCCGCACCGTCGCCTGGAGCGGCGATGCCAACAACGTGCTGACGTCGTGGATGCAGGCCGCCGCGCGCTTCGACTTCCGCCTCCGCGTCGCCACGCCGCCGGAATTGGCGCCGAAGAAGCCGCTGCTCGAATGGATCAAATCGTCCGGCGCCGCGATCCACGTCGGCACCGATCCCGACGAGGCGGTCAAGGGCGCCGACTGTGTCGTCACCGACACCTGGGTCTCGATGGGCGACCGCAACGGCGCCCGCCGCCACAATCTGCTCAAGCGCTATCAGGTCAATGCCCGGCTGCTGGCGCGCGCCAAGCCGGACGCCATCTTCATGCATTGCCTGCCGGCCCACCGCGGCGAGGAAGTCACCGACGAGGTGATGGACGGCCCACAGTCGGTGGTGTTCGACGAAGCCGAGAACCGGCTGCACGCGCAAAAGGGCATTTTGGCCTGGTGCCTGGAGGCCGGCGGCTAAAGCGGCGGGCGATTTTCCGCTCCAGCCTCACAATCGGCGTCGCGCGGCCCTATATTGAGGCGCGATGACCAATCCCGATATCGACATCCCGGTCCGCGCGCCGCAACAGACCGGTAGCGACGACACTATCTTGCCGTTTGCAGTGAAGGCACTCGACCTGCGCGGCCGCATCGTGCGGCTCGGTGCCGCCGTCGACACCGTGCTTGCCAGTCACGATTACCCGACACCGGTGGCAAAGCTGCTCGGCGAAGCGATCGTGCTCACGGTGATGCTTGGCTCGGCGCTCAAATTCGACGGCCGCTTCATTTTGCAGACCAAGAGCGACGGCCCGCTGCACATGCTGGTGGTCGATTTCACCTCGCCCGGCACGGTGCGAGCCTGCGCGCGGTTCGCCGCCGACAAGGTCGCGGCCGCGATCGCGGCCAACACCGCGCAGCCCGGCAAGCTGCTCGGCCACGGCCATCTCGCCATGACCATCGATCAGGGCCCGGACATGAGCCGCTACCAGGGCCTGGTGCCGCTCGAGGGCGGCGACCTCGAGCAGGCCGCCCACGAATATTTCTCCCGCTCGGAGCAGATTCCGACCCGGGTGCGGCTGGCGGTGGCCGAGGAGTTCCGCGCCGGCGACGGCGGCCGGCGCCGCCATTGGCGCGCCGGCGGCATTCTACTGCAGTTCCTGCCGAACTCGATCGAGCGCTCGCGCCAAGCCGACCTGCATCCGGGCGACGCGCCGCCCGGCACCGAAGCGCACGTGGTGCCCGAGGATGACGCCTGGGTCGAAGGCCGCTCGCTGATCGCCACGGTCGAAGACATCGAGTTGATCGACCCGGCGCTGTCGAGCGAGCGCCTGGCCTACCGGCTGTTCCACGAGCGCGGCGTGCGCGTGTTTCGCGCCGCGCCGGTGCAGGCGCAGTGCTCATGCTCGCGCGAAGGCGTCGAGACCATGCTGCGCAGCTTCTCGCAAGCCGACCGTGACGACATGGTCGAGGACGGCCGCATCACCGTGACCTGCGAGTTTTGCAGCTCGACTTACGTGTTCCAGCCTTCCGAGGTCGCGAGCGCGCAGCCTGCGTAAGCTCAGAAACGCCGCTCGCCGAAAACGTTGAACAGCGGCGGCCCCGACGAAAAAGCCTGACCGCGTTGCCGGTCGTACGGCCGCTCCTGGTCGTAGCCGAGCGCGGTGGAATATTGCTGCTGCTCCTGCTGCTGGCGGGCGACCTGCGCCCTGCGTTTCTGGTAGCGCGCCTGCTGCAGCCGCTTGGCCTTTTCCGCGGCGTCTTTGTCCGCGGCAGTCTGCGCCGCGTCGGCGGCCGCCGTGTCCGGGCCGTTGTCGGCTTTGTGAACCACCGGCGGACCCCACTCGCCCGGCGGTTTCGCCGGTGCCGCCGGCCGGGCCATCGCGCCGATCGCGGCCGGCGGCTGGTGGACCTTTTCGACCTGCGGCGGACCGATGACCGCCTTCCAGGCCACCACCACGGCAACAAACGCCGCCACCATCGTGCTGACGTAGCCGAGCAACGCAACGATCATGGCGTAACCCTCGCGACCGCCTTCACCCCCGCGTTCTGCCGCGTCCGCAAGGCCCGATTGCCCGGACGTTTTGTCCGATGGAACTTCAGTTCAACGCGCTCGGCCCTCGGCCGTTCCGCGAACGCGCTGGGCCGAGGACGCCGAGGCGTGCCTTGCTAACAGGCGTGCGACGACGCCGCGTGTGCCGCGAAGCACACTGCAAACCCCGACGGCGCAGCCAGCCGCGCGGCGGCCGGGACCGATCCGCTGCGCCCCGAAGGAGCGCAGCCAAATCGTATAAGTCTATGAATTAGCTAGATAAATTTCGCAAGGCTATGGCCCGGAGCCCGGTTTGAGGGCCGCGCTATGCCCATCCCGGAGGGCCGCAAGTCCTGTGGATAACCAGCAACCGACGCGTAACCTTCGTACAAAATCCGCGCAGGACCTGTAAGATTTTCCAGGACCCTCTGTGCACGTTGCGGGGCTAGAGACTGCAGCGGGGAAGGAAACAGCAATGTCAGCAGTAGACTCGATGCCGGACGCGAGCAGGCTCTATATCGGCGAGGGCGTGAGCATTAAAGGCGAGATCAGCGTGCCCGATACGCTCGTCGTGTGCGGCTCGGTCGAAGGCGACGTCTCGGTCGGCAATCTGGTGGTCGGCGAAACCGGCGTCATCAAGGGCCGCACCACGGTGGCGCAGAATGCCGAGATCTCCGGCAAGGTGTTCGAAAAACTCGATGTCAAATGCCTGATGATCCTGCGCTCGACCAGCCGCGTCGACGGCAATGTCAGCTACGGCATGCTGCAGATCGAGCAAGGCGCCACCATCGCCGGCGGCATCTCGTCCACCGAGTACCGGCCGGAACAGCAGAAGCCGAAGACCGAGCAGCCGGTCAGGCAGGAGCAGCGGCCGCAGGCCGTGCTCGGCAACGGCGCGCGGCCGGCGACCAGGCCATCCGACCTGTCGGCGCTCGACGCAGCGCCGAGCCCGGTGCAGCCGGCGGTGCGCTGACGCGATCCACGTCGCAGCGTCTTAGTTAGAGCACGATCCGGCAAAAAGCCCGTGCTCGGACTTTGATCCGAGGATGGAACCCGGTTTTCGAAAAGACCGCGCTCCACCAAAAACACCAGGGCGAAAATCGCTGCGACTTGCAGCGATTTCGCTTTAGGCGCGGCGCAGGGATTACAAGCGTCATTGCCGCGCGCGAAGCGAAGCCATCCAGCCGGCGGCGCCGTTCCGGATGGCGTCGTCGCTTTCGCTCCTCGCAATGACGGCGATGCGGCTCAGTTCAGCGTCCGTTTTGCTTCGACGCTGTCCAGCGAGAACGCCGGCACCTCGATGTCGAAATGCTCGCCGGCGGCGCTGACCATGCCGTAGCTGCCGGCCATGAAGCCCGACGGCGTTTGCAGCGGCACCCCGCTGGTATATTCGAACGC
>JASHQO010000323.1 GCA_030039105.1 Xanthobacteraceae bacterium | reverse complement strand
GATGGCCTCGATCTCGGGCTGGTCGCGCCAATGGCCGCGGATGTGGCCGATGGCGCGGCGCACCACGTCGTAGTCGGCAGCCGCCGCGGCGAGCGGCATCGGGTTTTGCAAGCGATCGGGTGACAACATGGATGCCTCCATCATTTGCTCCCGATCTAGGTCCGAGGCTCCTGCCGAACCACCCGTTTTCTGTACGGCTATTCGCCGAATCTAATCCAGCACCGTGCGGGTGGGGCCGCGCCGCGCTTCGCCGAGCGCCGCCGCCAGCGCCGTGGCGAAGCTTGCCTTCTCGTCCGGGCTCAAAAAGCTCGCGATCGACAGGTGGCGGCCGTGCGACACCAGGAACAGCCGCTCGATGCCGAATTCCTCGTGCACGGCGCGGTCGAGCCGCACCCATACCGGATTGAGCGTCCATTCGCGCACCGCGCCGCGGTGGCTGACCTTGCGCACGGTGAGCTCGGTCGGCGTCACCGTCACCTCCTCGTAGGCGCGGGCGGCGCGGAAGTTGGCGCGGAACGCCCAGTACACCAGCAGCACGTCGAGGCCGAGAAAGCCGAACACCGGCCAGGCACCCAGGATCAAAAACACCACGCCGGAGGCGAAGCTCAAAGTGCCGATGCACAGCATGAAGATCAAAAAGCCGGTCGAGCTCAGCGAGCGATGCGGCGTGATGACCGCGGCAAAGATCGCGGGCTCTGTGGGCAGATCGCCGGGTCGGCTGTTATCGCGGTCCATGGTGGTTATTATAGGCGCAACATGGCGCGCAAAAAACCCAAACCGAAGACCTCCAGGGCGAAGGCCTCCAGGCCAAACAGGAACCGGGGCAAGGCGGCGCGCGTCAAGCCACCCAAGGCGCGCCGCAAGGCCGACATCAGGGCAGCCCACGGCGCGCTGCCGCAATGGACCAAGGCGGAGATCGACGAAGCGTTCCGCCGTTTCGCGGCCGCCAATCCGGTGCCGAAGGGCGAGCTCGAGCACATCAATCCGTTCACGCTCCTTGTCGCCGTGGTGCTGTCGGCGCAGGCCACCGACGCCGGCGTCAACAAGGCGACACCGGCTCTGTTCGCGCTCGCCGATACGCCGGAGCAGATGGCGAAGCTCGGCGAGGCCAAGGTGCGCGACCTGATCAAGACCATCGGGCTTTATCGCACCAAGGCCAAGAACGTGATCGGGCTGTCGAAGCAGCTCGTTGAACGGCACGGCGGCAAGGTGCCGCATGACCGCGCCGCGCTCGAAGCGCTGCCCGGGGTCGGCCGCAAGACCGCGAACGTGGTGCTCAACATCGCCTTCGGCGAGCCGACCATCGCGGTCGACACCCACATCTTCCGCGTCGGCAACCGCACCGGGCTTGCGGTCGGCAAGACGCCTTACGACGTCGAGATGAAGCTCATGGAGGTGGTGCCGGAGAAATACCGGCTGCACGCCCACCACTGGCTCATCCTGTTCGGCCGCTACACCTGCCTCGCCCGCCGGCCGCTGTGCGAGAGGTGCCTCATCGCCGATCTGTGCAAGTGGCCGGGCAAGACGGTGAATATTCCGGCTGCGGCAGTGCCCTGACTGCGTTTCCCGGACGCAGTGCCGCACCGAGCGCCGCAGGCGCGGAGTGGTGCACTGCCGATCCGGGACCTTCGCTCGCTCGGAGTCTGCCGCGATCCCGGGTCGGCAGCGCATCATTTCGCTACGCTACATGCTGCGCTGCGCCCGGGAAACACGCTCTGTTGCCATCGCCTGCAGCACCGCGCGGTCGAGCTTGTTGGTCGAAGCCAGCGGCAACTCGTCGACGAACCAGACGAAGCGCGGGTGCTGGTAGGCCGGCGCGTGGGCGAGGGCAAAGCGCTTGACGGCGTCCTCGTCGAGCGCGTGGCTTGGCTTTTTGATGACGAAGGCGACCGGCTTCTGGCCCTTGATGTCGTCGTCGACCGGCACCACGGCGGCCTGCGCGATGTCGGGATGGCGTTCCAGCATGCGCTCGACGTCGGCCGGATAAATGTTCTCGCCGCCGGAGACGAACATGTCGTCGGTGCGGCCGACGAAATAATGGAAGCCGTCGGCGTCGCGGCGGAACACGTCGCCGGTGACGTAGAAGCCGTCGGGCGTGATGGGAGGCGGTACCTCGGGCCGATTGTGATAGCCGAGCATCAGGGCCGGGCATTTCATTTCCAGAACGCCTTGCGCGGCGTTGCGATCGTCGCCGTCGACCAGGCGCAGCGAGACTAAAGGATGCGGATAGCCGACCGACAGCTCCGGCTGCGGCAAGCCCTTCGGATGCGGGCCGAACACCACCGGGCCGGCCTCGGTGGTGCCGTAGGCGTTGGTCGCGGAGGCTTGCGGCAGCGCTTCGTGCAGCGCCGCCATCAGGCTCGAGCTGACCGGCGCCGAGCCCATGCGCACGAACTCGACGCTGGACAGGTCGGTGCGCGCCAGCAGCGCGCGCTCGCGCAGCACCATGGCGATCATCGGCGGCACGGCGGTGAGCCAGGTGCAGCGATAGCGGCCGATGGCCTCAATATAGTCGGGCGCGGAAAACTGCGGCAGCAGCACGATGGTGGCGTGCGCTGCGCAAGCGAGCTTGGCGAGCGCCAGCGCGTTCATGTGGTAAAGCGGCGCCGCGATCAGGTAGCGGTGGCGCTCGAGCCCCGGCGCGAGCCGCGTCTGCACCACCCAGATATGGCTCCGGTGCGACAGCACCACGCCCTTCGGCGCGCCGGTCGAGCCCGAGGTATAGAGAAACATCGCCGGCTCATCTTGCCCCGGCACGATCGCGGCGAACGCGCCGGGATCGAGGAAGGCATCGAACGCCGGTCCGAAGCTCACGCTCGGAACGTCGGCCGGAGCAGCCGCCGCCCGCGCGGCGTCGCAGAATAAAAACTTCGCGCCGGCGTCGCGGATGATGAAATGGATGGTTTGGCGCGGAAACTTGAAATTCACCGGCACCGCGACGAAGCCGGCGCGCATGATGCCGTAATAGGCGGCGATATATTCGGCGCGGTTGGCGGCGAGCAGCGCGACGCGGTCGCCGCGCTGCAGCCCGCGCTTGCCCAGCGCGCGGGCGACGCCGTTCGCCATCGCATCGAGCTGCGCGAAGGTAAGCTCGCGCGGCGTCGGCGCGCCGCCGAGATCGACGATCGCGACCTTTGCGAGGTCGCGATCGCGTTCGATCAGATCGCCGAGATTTGAGAAACCCGTCATCGAGGCATGATCCGGAAAGGTATCGGCATTGCGAGGAGCGGAGCGACGAAGCGATCCAGGCCCGGCGGCAGCGCTGGATTGCTTCGCGGAGCCTGTCCTCGGGCCGGCCGCTTCGGGCCGGACCCGTTGGCTCGCAATGACGGCTTGGCCCTACGGATCGCGCGACTCCAGGTATGCCGCCAGCGCGATCATGTCGCTGTCGGACAGACGGGCGACCGCCGGCTTCATGAAATTGACGCCGGTGCCCTTGCGCCAGTCGTTCTTCATGTCGTTGAGCTGGCGGTAGACGTAGGTTGCGGTGCGGCCGGTGATCGGCGGCACTTCGCCCATGCCCTTGAGATCCGGGCCGTGGCAGAGCGAGCACGGCACGATCTTGCCGCCGTCGCCCGAGGCCAGCGCCTGGCCGCGCGCGATGCTGCCGCTCGGCACGTAGTCGATGAAGCCGGAATGCGGATCGCGCAATTTCGCTTCGGTCTCGTCCTTCGGCACGTTGATGATGCGCTCGCCGATCGGCTCGGTCTCGCTGCCTTCGCTCTTGAACCGCATGCCGCCGGCGCCGACATAGGTCTTCGGCACGGTGTCGGTTTCCTTCACGGTGTTGTAGCCGGCGGTGGGCTTGAGCTTGGCGAAATATTCGGCGGCGGCTTTCACATCGTCGTCGGACAGCACCTGCGCCATCGCGATCATGACGCCGGCGCGCGGATTGTTGCGCTCGCCGCGCTTGAAGCTTTGCATCTGGCGGACGATGTAGTTCGCCGGCAGGCCGGCAAGGCCCGCCGATTCCGGGTGGCCGTCGCCGGACGGCAGGTGGCACTGCGCGCAGGCGCGGCCGGCGGGTTTCGGCCCGCCATGGGCCACGATCTGCGGCATCGGCGGATGCTCGTTGGCAAACCAGTCGGGCGGATTGAACGGGTCGTCGATCTGCGCCTGGGTGTATTGCGCCGAGCTGCCCGGCACCGATTGCTGCGTGGCGTTGTCGAGCTGCCCCGGCGGCGGCGTCACCGGATAGGCCCAGTCGGCCGACTGGTCGGCGGCGAAGGCGGCTGCCGACAGCGCCGCGGCGAATGTGAGCCCGAGCACAATCTTCATGGTCGTTTCCTCGTTGCTTGTCATGATGCTTTTGGTTGGTTGGGTTGGGCGGTCAGATAGGTGCCGCGGCCCGAGCAGATCAGCTTGCCGTCGCGGTCGAAAATCTGCGCTTCGGCGGTGGCGAACTGCGAGCCGGAGCGGATCACCTTGCCGCGCATGGTCAGGTCGCCCGGCATGGCGACGCGATGATAATCGATGCGCATGTCGACGGTCGGCACGCCGCGGCCGGTCTGCTTGATCAATGCGAAGTCGGCGGCGAGATCGACCAACGCGGCGAGGATGCCGCCGTGGGTGTAGCGGCGCTCGACGTTGACCACCCACTCCTCGCGCCATGTCGCCTTGATCTCGATCGAATCGTCGCCGACCGAGAGCACGGTCAGCCCGAGCCACCGATGAAACGGCGCGCGGGTGATGAGGCTTTGGATTTTTTCGAGGGTCAATTCATCGGACATTCCGCGTACTCCTCCCTCTCCCCGCGTGCGGGGCGAGGTAATTAATATCACGGCGTCACCACCACTTTGCCGATGACCTCGCGGTCCTGGATCAAGCGCAAGCCCTCGCGCGCCCGATCGAGCGGTAGCACCTTGTCGATCACCGGCTTCATCTTGCCGGCGCCGATCAGCTCCATCAACGCGGCGAGATTGTCGTCGTAGAAGCTGTTCGAGCCGACGATCTGCAATTCGAAGCTCCAGACGTAGCGCAAATCTTCCTTCGGGTCGTAGCCCGCGGTGGCGCCGCAGACCAGAAGCTTGCCGCCGCGCTTGAGGCAGCGCAGCGACGGCACCCAGGTGTCGCCGCCGGTGAAGTTGATCACCGCGTCGACGCCGCCGTCGTAAGAGCGGCGTTGCGGCTTGCCGTATGTCTGCACCGCCCATTTCGACCAGTCGGTCTTGGTGTAGTCGACCACCGCGTCGGCGCCGAGCGCCTTGAGGCGCTCGAGTTTCGCCTCGCTCGACGCGCAGGCGATGACTTCGGCGCCGAGCATCTTGGCGAGTAGCACGCAGCCGGTGCCGACGCCGCCCGAGGCGCCGAGCACCAGCACCCGGTCGCCGGCCTTCACGGTCTTATGGGTGATCAGCATGCGGTGCGCGGTGCCGTAGGCGACCGGCAGCGATGCCGCGTCCTCGAAGCTCACCCCCGCCGGCATGACAACAAGCTGGTCGGCGGCGACCGCGCAATATTCCGCCATGCCGCCGTCGAGCATCTCGCCCATCAGGCCGTTCTTCTTGTGCACCGGATTGACCAGCACGCGGTCGCCGGCGTTCCAGCCGCTGACGCCGGCGCCGACCTCGGCGATCTCGCCCGCCATGTCGAGGCCGATGATCACCGGCAGCGGCACCTTGATGCCCGGCATGCCGCGCACCGTGAAGACGTCGTGGTAATTGAACGCGGCGGCGCGCACGCGAATGACGACGTGACCTGCGGCGGCCTTTGGGGTCGGGTAGTCGGCGACGACGTCGAGGTCGTCGAGGCTGCCGTGTCGGCGTAGAACGAGGGCCTTCATGTCCGCTCCCGGTCCGCGTCATGCCCCGCTTGTCGCGGGCATCCACGGCTGCGGCAAGGCCGTAAGACGTGGATGGCCGGGACGAGCCCGGCCATGACGGGAAGAACGGAAAGACGATATAAGAGCCGGCGGCCTTTGCCCACCCGCTTGTCCGACCGGAGCCCCCGATGCAGGAAAACTTCCGCCAGTTCCTCGACCGCTTGCGGCAGAACGGCGAGCTGGTCGACCTGCACCAGCCGGTCGACATCCGCCACATCGCCACGCTGGTCGACCAGGCCGAGACCGCGCTCTATTTCCACAACGTCATCGGCTACGACATGCCGGTGGTGTCGGGCATCATCCGTTCGCGCCAGCGCGCCATGATGGCGCTCGGCGCCGAGACTTACCGCGACATCGAGGACAAGCTGTCGGCGGCGATCGCCGGGCCGATCCCGCCGAAATACGTCAAGACTTCGCCGGCGCGCGAGGTGACGCTGCTCGGCGACGACGTCGATCTCTACAAGCTGCCGATCCCGATGTCGTCGATCTACGACGGCGGGCCGATGATCACCGCCGGCGTGGTGATCGCCCGCGATCCCGGGCTCGGCATGAACTCCGGCATCTATCGCTTCATCGTCAAGGAGAAGGCGCTCACCGGCATCGACCTGGTCACGCCCAACAACATGCGGCTGTTCACCGAGCGCGCGCTCAAGCGCGGCGAGCCGCTGCCGATCTCGATCTCGATCGGCACCCATCCCGTGGAGATCACCGGCTCCGGCTACCGCGCCCCGCTCGGCGTCGACGAGATGGCCATCGCCGGCGGTATCCGCGGGGTGCCGGTGGAGCTCGCGCCCTGC
>JASHQO010000322.1 GCA_030039105.1 Xanthobacteraceae bacterium | reverse complement strand
AAATGCCGGCCGTCGTCGATCCCGTCAGCGGGCTCGAATATTACGAGCTCAGCCATCGCTGGGGTATGTATACGCCGATCTTCCCGGGCTACGAGGAGATCAAGCTCGAGCGCATCACGCACCACGCCAAGCAGGGCGTGATGACGCACAAGATCACGACGATCTTCCACACCTCGACGCACCTGAACGCGCCGATCCATCTCATTCCCGGCGCGCCGGCGGTCGGCGACTTGGCGCTCGATACGTTCTTCGGAACGGGCGTCGCGGTCTCGATCCCGAAACGCAAGTGGCAATTGATCGAGCCGTCCGATCTCGAACGCACCAAGCCGGCGATCAAGGCCGGAGATATCGTGCTCATCAACACGACTTGGCATCACAAGTATTCCGACAGCAAGGAGTATTTCGGCTACGCGCCGGGTCTGAGCAAGCGCGCCGCGGAATGGCTGGTCAAAAAACGCGTCAAGCTCGTCGGCATCGATACCGCTTGCGTCGACCATCCGTTGGCGACCTCGCTCGGTCCGCATCGCAACGGCCCGCAGATCAAATATCTGCTGTCGGAATACAAGGAAGCTTCCGGCCGCGAGGCGATCAAGGATTTCCCGGATTGGAATCCGGCGCACCGCACCCTGCTCGCAGCCGGCATTCCGACCATCGAAAACGTCGGCGGCGATCTTGACGCGCTCTCCGACAAACGCTGCACCTTCCAGGGCTTTCCGTGGAAATGGCACGAGGGCGATGCCTGCGTGATCCGCCTCGTTGCGTTGCTCGATCCGAGCGGCAAGCTGCGGCTGGAACGCGGCACCGGGCGCAGGGCGGCTGCGGCGAAAAAATCACCCGCGATCAAGTCGGCACGCGGCGGCGTGCAGCTCTTCGACCTCAGCCACCGCTGGGGCCACGGCATGCCGCAATGGCCGTCGCGCGCCAATCTCAATGTCCGCGTCGTGGAGTTTCACGCCAAGGACGGGCTCTTGGTGCAGCAGTTCGAAGGCATCATGCATCGCGGCACGCATATGGATGCCCCCATCCATGTGGCGGAGAACACGCCGACCCTGACTGGCTATCCGCTGTGGCGCTTCTTCGGCACCGGCGTCGCGGTGTCGATCCCCAAGGGCAAATGGGGCGTCGTCACGCCGAAGGATCTGGAGCGCGCCGAACCGAAGATTCAGAAGAACGACATCGTGATGATCAATACCGGGAGCCATCGCAACTACGGCGACAATCCCGACTACTTCGCCTATTCGCCCGGCCTCTACAAGGAAGCGGCGGAATGGCTGGTGGAGCGCGGCGTCAAGCTTGTCGGCATCGACGTGCAGGCGCTCGATCACCCGCTCGGCACCTTCCTCGGCCCGCATGGGCCGGGGCCGGCGCAACCGCATCTCGACGTCGAATACAAGGCCGCGACCGGCCGCCACATCATCGACGATTTCCCGCATTGGGAGCCCGCGCACAAGATCATGATGACCAACGGCATTCCCGGCATCGAGAATATCGGCGGCGACATCGACGCCATCACCGGCCGGCGCTGCACGTTCTTCGCATTTCCTTGGCGCTGGCCGGAAGGCGAGGGTTGCGCGCTGCGCGTGGTCGCCGTCATCGATCCGAAGCAGTCGTTCCGCTTCGAGACCGGGCGGCAACGATGATCTCCGAGCCGCTGCGCCATCCGCTCTCGCTGTTCGACGTCAAGGACAAGGTTGCGATCATCACCGGCGCGTCGGGCACGTTCGGCCGCGCCACCGCGCTGGCGCTGACGTCGCTCGGCGGCAAGGTGCTGCTCGCCTCAGGCAGCCAGGGCGAGCTCGACGAGGTGGCTGGCGAAGTGCGCGAGCTTGGCGGCGATCCTGCCCTGATGGTGCGCCGCCCCGACAGCCTGGCGGATGCGCAAGCGATGCTCGACGGCGCCTTGGAAAAGTTCGGTCGCGTCGATCAACTGGTCGTCGCCTCCGGCTTCAACAAGCCGGGCTTCATTCATGAGCTGGACTATGAGGACTGGCAGGCCGTGATGGACGCCAATGTGCGCGGCATCTGGTTCATGGCCAAGGCGGTCGGCACCTATTGGATCGAGAAGAAAGTACGCGGCAAGGTGCTGACGATGTCGTCGGTGCGTGGCCGCCACGGCAATATTTCCGGCTATACCGGCTACTGCACGTCCAAAGGCGCGACGGATTCGCTGACGCGGGTTCTGGCGACCGAGTGGGCCAAATACGGCATCACGGTGAACGCGATTGCACCGACGGTGTTCCGCTCCAAGCTCACCGCCTGGATGTACGGCGACAACGAACTCGGCCAAGCGACGCGCGCGCGGTCCCTGTCGCGCATTCCGCTCGGCCGGCTCGGTGAGGTCGAGGATTTGATCGGGATGGCAATTTACCTGCTGTCACCGGCATCGGATTTCTGCACCGGGCAGGTCATGTATGTCGACGGCGGTTATACCGCGGGTTAGTTGCGCGATGACTCTTCCTTCTTCAGCGCGACTGGCTGCGGTGTTTCGCCGAAGCACGCGGTCGTGGTCGCCATCATCGACGACCAGAATACAACCCACAACATGACGGGCATGACTGTCTCTCCTCTATTTGATGGTCAATCAAAACCGGCATTGAAACAACGTTTATGCTGCACCGCAGTTCCGGCAACTGATCGAGACACAGATGCGTGATCGCAAGGAACAAAAAATCGGCGTGGTCGGCGGCGGCTTGATGGGCCACGGCATCGCTTATCTGTTTGCCGCGGCCGGCCATCCGGTCGGCCTGTTCGAGCCGAATGCCGACATTCGCGTGTCGTTGCCGAAGCGGCTGCAGGCGCTCGTCGATCTGTTCGAGGATGATGCCGCTTTGCTGCTGCAGCGGATCGAAATCCACGATCGACTGCCGCCGGCGGTCAGGAATTCGGCCTTCGTGTTCGAAGCCGCGCCCGAGAAACTTCCGCTGAAGCAGCAAATCTTCGCCGAGCTTGAAGCCGCCGTTGCGGCCGATGCCATTCTCGCCAGCAACAGCTCGGCCATTCCCTCCACCCAGATCGGACGCGATTTGAAGCATCGCGAGCGCGTCATCGGTACCCATTTCTGGAATCCGCCGCATCTCGTGCCACTGGTCGAAGTGATTCAGAACGAGAAGACGAGTGACGCCGTGGTGCAGGCGACCATGGCGCTGCTGCGCGATGCCGG
>JASHQO010000321.1 GCA_030039105.1 Xanthobacteraceae bacterium | reverse complement strand
AGATCAACAGCGTGCTCGGCTGGCCGTATGAAACCGGCGTCACGCTGGCGCGCCTGGTGTTCTCCAAGATCATGGACCGGCATCCCGATCTGAAAGTCATTGCCCACCATCTCGGCGGCGTCATTCCCTACCTCGAGGGCCGCGTCGGCCATTCGTTCGACCAGATGGGCGTGCGCACGTCGGACGAGGATTACGAGAGCTTGCGCAAATCGCTGCGGAAGCGCCCGTTCGACTACTTCAAGGATTTTTACGGCGACACCGCCGTCGAGGGCGCGCGCGCCGCGACCGTGTGCGGGCTGGAATTCTTCGGTCCCGATCACGTGGTGTTCGCGTCGGACTGTCCGTTCGACAAGGAGAAGGGCCCGGGCTACATCCGCGACACCATCAAGGTGCTCAATTCGATTCCGCTGTCGAACGCCGAACGGGAAAAAATCTGCTTCCGCAATGCCGAGAAGCTATTCGGCCTCGCATCCTAAAGCACGTCGGCTTCGCATCGAAATCGTCATGCGCGGCCTTGTGCCGGGCCTCCGCGTCTTATTTGGTGCAAGACCAAAGACGTGGATGGTCTGAACAACAAGCCCGGCCATGACGGCGGCAATAATCCTAAAACGCAAAACGCTTGCCGACTGCCGTCGGCGTCACAGGCCGTCGGTTACATTGTCGACCGGGACGTGAACGCGGTCATCGGGCTACGGCCGCTCGTCGACGATATGCGCGCGCAGCGTGCCGATGCCGGTGATCTCGACTTCGAGCACGTCGCCCGGCTTCATCCACAGCGGCGGCTTGCGGCTGTGGCCGACGCCCTCCGGCGTGCCGGTGGCGATGACGTCGCCCGGTGACAGCGCCGTGAAGTCGGAACAGAACGCGACGATCTGCGGGATCGCGTAGATCAGCTTGTCGGTGCCGGAATGCTGGACCTGTTGGCCGTTCAGCCGCGTCGTCAAGGTGAGCTTGCCCGGATCGGAAATGTCGTCGGCGGTGACGAGCCACGGCCCGAGCGGGCCGGTGCCGGGAAAGTTCTTGCCCGAGGTGACCGAGAATTTCTGATAATCGCGCACCGAGCCGTCGACCAGGATGGTGTAGCCGGCGACGTGGTCGAGCGCCTGTTCGGCCTTGATGTGGCGGCCGCCCTTGCCGATGACCAAGGCGAGCTCGCCCTCGTAGTCGAAATTGTCCGACACGCCCGGGCGGACCATGGCGCCGTCGTGGCCCACCAGCGTGTCGGTGAGGCGGATGAACATGCTCGGCTGCTTCGGCAATTCGCGCCCGACCTCGGCGGCGTGCGAGCGGTAATTGACCCCGGCGCAGAGGATCTTTCCCGGCTGCGGAATCACCGGCAGGAATTTTATGTCGGCAAGCTTGCGGTCGGGCTTGGCCGCTTGGACCGCTTTGCGCATGGCCGCCATGGCGCCCGCCGCCAGCGCGGCGCGCAGGCTCGGCTGCCCGACGCGGTCGTTCAAGGTGACGACGCCGTCGCCGCTCACGGCGCCAAAAAACTCCTTGCCGTCGGCGGCAAAGCTCAAAAGCTTCATTGTCCCGGCTCCCCGTTGGCGTTCGCTCGGTAGTGTAATGGCCGGCCGGTCCGCAGCAAGCCGCCTTGCGTGCGCCGCGGCCGCCGGAGATTTTCGCAATTTCGTCGCGCCTGCCATCCGTGATCGCCAAGGATGTTGATGAAATCGCCATCCGCATCGCGCAACTTTGCCGCGGCGCGGCCGTTGGCGTCCCGCGGCAGTGTCACGGCGCAGGTCGCGGCATTCCGCGTCGCGCGGCGGCATAACGGCGCAACGTCTTCTCGCCTGTTGCCTCGGCCGACGGCGCGGAAATTTTGCCCACGCCGTGCGCCGTTTGTGCCAGACTATGCAACCCGCCGGCGGCATTTCGACCGCCGCGGCGTTGAGAAGAGGGGAGGGAGTGGCCCGATGGACATCAAGGTCGGCAGAAAGGCGATTGCCGAGGCGACGGAAAAACTCAAGAACTGGGGCCGCTGGGGCAAGGACGACCAGATCGGAACGCTCAATCACGTCACGCCGGCCGACATCGTCAAGGCGGCGAGCCTCATTCGCACCGGCCGGGTGTTTGCGCTCGGCATTCCGCTCGACTCGAGCGGTCCGCAGAACGGCCTGTTCGGCGGCCGTTTCAATCCGATCCATCAGATGCTGGCGACCGGCACCGATGCCATCGCCGGCCGGCAGGACTGGAACCGCATCCGCTACGCCGACGACACGCTGATGCTGTGCGTGCAAGGCGCCACCCATTGGGACGCGCTCGGCCACATCTTCTACGAGGACAAGGGCTATAACGGCCACGACGCCAAGCTGATCGACGCCAAGGGCCTCAACGTGCTCGGCATCGAGCACTCCAAGAACAAGATGGTCGGCCGCGGCGTGCTGCTCGACGTCGCCCGCTTCCGCGGCGTCAACTGGATGGCCGACGGCGACAGCATTGCCAACGACGAGCTCGACAAATGCGCCAAGGCGCAGAACGTCAGCATCGGTCGCGGCGACTTCGTGCTGATCCGCACCGGGCAGATGGAGCGCTGCATGGCCGAGAAGCAATGGGGCGGCTATGCCGGCGGCGACGCGCCCGGCGTCAAATTCGAGAACTGCTACTGGTGCCAGGACAAAGCGATCGCGGCGATCTGCACCGACACCTGGGGCGTCGAGGTGCGGCCGAACGAAACCTCGGAAGCCAACCAGCCGTGGCACTGGGTGGTGATCCCGGCCATGGGCCTGTGCATGGGCGAGATGTTCTATCTCAAGGAGCTTGCCGAAAGTTGCGCCGCCGACAAGGTCTACGAGTTCTTCTTCTGCGGCCCGCCGCTCATCATCAGCGGCGGCACCGGCTCGCCGATCAACCCGCAGGCGATCAAATGACACCGTGAGGCGTCCCCTTGATGTCATGCCCCGCGAAGGCGGGGCATCCAGTAACCTCGGCGTCTGGAATAATGTCGGAACTCGGTGAATACTGGATCGTCCGCCTTCGCGGACGATGACAACAATAGTTCTGATGAGAGCCCTCCAATGACGAAGAAACGCAAGGCCGCCATCGGATCGTCCTTCGACGATTTCCTCAAGGAGGACGGGATCTACGAGGAGCTGACCGCGCGAGTGATCAAACGCGTCGTTGCCCGCCAGCGCGATGCCTTGATGCGGGCTGAAGGTCTACCCAAGTCCGAAGGAGCGTAACGATGCCCCGCTATCTCAAGCGCGGAATGGACGTGAGCGCGATCAAGGCGGCCGACGCCAAGGTGCGCGAGACGGTCGAGCAAATTCTCGCCGACATCGACGCGCGCAAGGACGTGGCGGTGCGCGAGCTGTCGCAGAAATTCGACGACTGGTCGCCGGCGTCCTTCAAGCTTAAGCCGGACGAGATCGAGCGCGCCATCGGGACGATGAAGAAGCGCGATCTCGACGACATCAAGTTCGCGCAAGCCCAGGTGCGCAACTTCGCGCAAAAGCAGAAGGAGACGATGCGCGATCTCGAAGTCGAGACGCTGCCCGGCGTCGTGCTCGGCCACACCCATATCCCGGTGAACTCCATCGGCTGCTACGTGCCGGGTGGGCGCTATCCGATGGTGGCGTCGGCGCACATGTCGATCGTCACCGCCCGCGTCGCCGGCGTGAAGCACATCATTGCGTGTGCGCCGCCGTTCAAGGGCGGGCCGCATCCGGCGATTGTGGCGGCGATGCATTTCGGCGGCGCCGACGAGATTTTCGTGCTCGGCGGCGTCCAGGCGGTCGCCGCCATGGCGCTCGGCACCGAGACCATCGCGCCGGTCGACATGATCGTCGGCCCCGGCAACGCCTATGTGGCCGAGGCGAAGCGCCAATTGTTCGGCCGCGTCGGCATCGATCTCTTGGCCGGGCCGACCGAGACGCTGGTCATCGCCGACGACACGGTCGACGGCGAGATGTGCGCCACCGATCTGCTCGGCCAGGCCGAGCACGGCCCGACCTCGCCGGCGATCCTCATCACAAACTCGGAAAAGCTCGCCCGCGACACCCTACGCGAGATCGATCGGCTCCTGAAAATCCTGCCGACCGCGGCGACCGCCGGCAAGGCCTGGGCGGACTTGGGCGAAGTCATCGTCTGCGACGACGAGGCCGAGATGGTGCGCGAGGCCGACCGCATCGCCTCGGAGCACGTCCAGGTGATGACGCGCGATCCGGATTATTTCCTCGCCAACCTGAAGAACTACGGCTCGCTGTTCCTCGGCCCGCGCACCAACGTCGCCTACGGCGACAAGGTGATCGGCACCAACCACACGCTGCCGACCAAGAAGGCGGCGCGCTATACCGGGGGCCTGTGGGTCGGCAAATTCCTCAAGACCTGCACCTACCAGAAGGTCAACACCGACCGGGCCAGCGCCCAGATCGGCGAAGTCTGCTCGCGGCTGTGCATGCTGGAAGGTTTCGTGGCTCACGCCGAGCAGGCCAACGTTCGCGTCCGCCGCTACGGCGGCCGCAACGTGCCCTACGCGGAGGCGGCGGAGTGATCGAAGGCCTGTCGCACCTGACCTTCGTGGCTACGCTGGCCGGGCGGCTTGCGCGCTATGCGGAGCACAAGAGCGTGCAGGAGAGACGCGGCGTCGGGTAGTATCTCTGCAGGTTTCGCAAGCTCAAGCCTAGGCTGTCAGCCGTCGTGGATCGCATAGTCGACCGATTGGCACGCCCTCATTGTTGATTTCGATTTGGAAGATTTCGGACAAGCCCACCCTTCCCGACGACGTCAGTTGGAGTGCACGGCTGCCCGATACACATTTGAGCCAGCCGAGCTGCAATAGACGATCGAGAATCCGAGCTCCGACGAGACCCTTGAGATGATAACGACGCTCGCTCCAGTCGAGACAAGGCTGGCAGAAAATCCGCCGGCTCCGCGGCATCAGATCGGCGCCGAACGCGGCAAGGAAACGTTCACCCGAAGCCGTGACCTCACCGCCTTCCTCGGTGAGTACGATGTGCCCCATGGCCACAAGTGCATCGGTGACAGCGACTCCGACCCGGCCAGCCAGGTGATCGTAGCAACTTCGCGCGAAACGGAGTGCATCGTCGTTTGCTGATCGCGGCTGGCGGCGGGGCGGCGCCTCTATGGCGGCGACGACCTTCATGCTCTCCAGCATTGTCGCGACCAGTGGCGACGCGATCCGATAATAGCTGAAGCGGCGCTCGCGAATGACAGTCAAAAGCCGCGCGGCAACCAGCTTGCTCAGGTGGCCGCTCGCCGTAGAGCGGGAGACATTGGCGCAGTAAGCAAGCTCGGTGGCCGTCAGCGACTGGCCGCCCATAAGGGCGTTAAGCATCGTCGCTCGCGCAGTGTCACCCACGAGAGCGGCCACTTCCACAAGATTTGCGGCCGCAACCATCCTCAATCCTATCGCCGATACCGGAAGCACATCAATCGAAAACAGTTTGGCCTGGGCCGAACCGTTCGCGCGAGACAATGGCGAACCGCCGCAGCAAAAAAGCGCTCATGTTGATCCACACCCTTTATTTCGAGCAAGCAAGCATCATCGCCGCCGTGGTTTGTAGCCTGATCGTCGCCGGCCTCCTGAAGGGGATAATCGGGGTTGGCATGCCGGTCGTCGCGCTGCCGCTGCTGTCGCTCTTCATCGATGTCAAATCAGCGGCCATGCTGCTGAGCATGCCTTTGATCTTGAGCAACTTGCCGCAGGCGCTGGAGGGCGGAAAAACCGGACGGTGCCTTGCGCAATTGGTGCCGGTGATGCTCGGTATGATTCCCGGCCTCTTCCTTGGAGTGCGCGTCCTGTTGGCGCTTGATGCGAGCGTTGCAAAGATCATCGCCGGCTTGGTGCTCATCGGTGTCGGCGGCGTCTCGCTGCTCGCGCCCAAGCTGCAGCTTCAATCTCGCTTGGTTTTACCAACCGGCGTCACATTCGGATTTTTCGGCGGGATTCTGGGAGGCATCGCAGCGATGCCGGGACCGCTGGTTTTCATATTTCTGCTGGCAAAGGGACTGCGCGGAAAGGCGTTCACAAAGCAAGCATCGCTGTATCTCGTCGTTTCCGCCGGCTTGCTGGCAATTCTTCTGACGAC
>JASHQO010000320.1 GCA_030039105.1 Xanthobacteraceae bacterium | reverse complement strand
TGCCCGACCATATCGCCGACTTGGTCCGCCGGCTGACCGAACACGACTGAAAACGAGAACAAGGCATCGTACGCATGAAGCTTGACCCCGCGATACGCGACCAAGTGCTCTCGACTGTGCCGAGCCTGCGCGCGTTTGCCATTTCGCTGTGCGGCAATATCGACCGCGCCGACGATCTGGTGCAAGAAACGCTGTTGCGCGCACTCTCCCACATCGATTCCTTCGAGCCCGGCACCAACATGCCGGCTTGGTTGTTCACCATCCTTCGCAACCTGTTCCGCTCGGAATACCGTAAGCGTCGGCGCGAGGTGGAGGACGCCGACGGCCGCTATGCTGAGACGCTGAAATCCCACCCAGAGCAGACCGGCCGTGTCGAGTTCGAGGAATTCCGCACGGCGCTCGCCAAGTTGCCGCCGGACCAGCGCGAGGCGCTGATCCTGGTCGGCGCCTCGGGCTTTTCCTACGAGGATGCGGCGGGCATCTGCGGCTGCGCGGTCGGCACGATCAAGAGCCGCGTCAACCGCGCCCGCACTCGGCTTGCCGACCTGCTCGCCATCGACAGCGTCGACGATTTCGGGCCGGATCGACCGACCCGCGCCGTACTGGCCGGTGGCGGAAGGAATTAGACCAATTCACGAACGCGCTTCCCGGGGTGACGCGTTGCGCACGCGATTTTTCATTTGCTCCAGTCCCCGACTGTCATGGCATCCCACCGCTGTGGGCGATGCCGCCGTCGATAGTGACGATAGTGCCGCTGGTATACGACGATAGATCAGACGCGAGGAAAACAACCGTCGCGGCGATCTCGTCGGTGGAGGCCGGACGTCCGTATGGCATTTTGGCAAAGGCTTCGCGCCAGCGGTTCTCGTCACCCAGCTGCGCTGCGGCGCGCTTGCGGCCGAGCACCTCGACACGGTCGGTCAACACCGGGCCGGGATTGACGCCGACGACGCGCACGTTGAACTGCGTGCTCTTACCGCCAATGGCGCGGGTGAACGCCATCAGGCCGGCATTGCCGACCGCGCCGGCGATATAGCTGGCGTCGAGCCGCTCGCCGCCAAGCCCGATGACGTTGACGATCACGCCGCGGCGGCGTTCCTGCATCATGGCAAGATAGTGCCGCGTCAGGCCGACATAGCCGAAAACCTTGAGATCCCAGCCGACGCGCCAAGCCGCCTCGTCGACATCGCTGAGGTAGCCGCCCGGGATGGCGCCAGCATTGTTGACCAGGATGTCGACGTCCGGAAAGGTCTTGAAGACCTTCTCGCGCGCCGTCGCATCGGCGAGATCGGCCGCCAGCGTCCGCACCTTCACCCCGGTCGCTTTGGCGATTGCCGCACCCTCCTGCTCCAGGCGACCGCCTGAGCGCGCCACCAGGCAGACATTGACGCCCTCGCGCGCAAGCCATTGCGCGATCGCAAGCCCGATGCCCTTCGAACTGCCGGTGACGAGCGCCGCGCGGCCGCTAAGCTTCAAGTCCATCGTTTCCCCCTTCGCGCCTTTGCGGCTCTGCCATGCCGGGTTTGCCGGGGCTTTGTCCAGCCCGTTGCCATGGGCTAAAGAACCCCCGTCCCGTACGCGCAGAAAAGGACCCAACCGATGACCGCCAGCGCCACTGCCGTTTCGCTTCCCGGCGGCAACACTGTCCTTGTCGAGATCACGGACCGGATCGCTTGGGTGACGATGAACCGGCCGGAGAAGCGAAACGCCATCAATCCCACGCTGTCGTTCGAGATGCTCGACGTGTTCGAGGCGCTCGAAACCGATGACCGCTGCGGCGCCGTGGTGCTGACCGGCGCCGGCGAAGCCTATTCGGCCGGCATGGATTTGCGCGAATATTTCCGCGCCACCGACAGGCTCAGCTATGACGAGCGGCTAAAGGTGATGCGGCGCAGCGCGATGGCGCAGTGGAAACGGCTGCAATATTACGGCAAACCGACCATCGCCATGGTGAACGGCTGGTGCTTCGGCGGCGCCTTCAACTCGCTGATCGCCTGCGATCTCGCCGTCGCCGCCGAGGACGCGAACTTCGGCCTCTCCGAGATCAATTGGGGCATCATCCCTGCCGGCACCGTGACCAAGGCGGTGGTCTCCGTCATGAACCACCGCGACTCCATGTATTACGTCATGACCGGCGAGACCTTCGACGGCCGCAAGGCCGCCACCATGGGGCTCGTCAACGAGGCGGTGCCGCGCACCGAACTGCGCAGCCGCGTGCACAAGTTGGCGACGACGCTGCTCGAGAAAAACCCGATGGCGCTGCGCATCGCCAAGCACGCCACGCGCCGCGTGCGCGACATGTCGTGGGAAGAAGCCGAGGATTATCTGTTCGCCAAGCTCGACCAGTTGCGCTTCCTCGACCCGGAAAAGGGTCGCGAGAAGGGCATGACTCAGTTCCTCGACGACAAATCTTACCGGCCGGGCCTTTCCGCCTATCGCCGCGACGCTTGATGGCTTTGTCGGGCGCGCCGGTGACGGCAGAGCATCAAGCCATCGCGCTGCGACCGCTGATCCGGCCGCGCTCGGTCGCCATCGTCGGCGTGTCGCCCGAGCCCGGCTCGCTCGGCAACAACGTCCTCACCAATCTCAGCCGTATCGGCTATGGCGGCGAAATTCATCTCGTCAGCCGCAATAACCGCGACATCGCCGGCCGCGTCTGCGTCGCGTCGATCGACGAGTTGCCGGACGGCGTCGACGTCGCGGTCCTCGCGGTGCCGCAGAAGGCCACCATCGAAGCGGTGAAGGCTTGCGTGCGCCGCGGCGTTGGTGCCGCGCTGGTATTCGCCTCGGGCTTTGCCGAGATGGACGATGCCGGCCGCGCCGAGCAGGACGCCTTGACGCAGGTTGCCGCCGACGCGAGGCTCGCGCTGTGCGGGCCGAACTGCATCGGCTTGGTCAATCTCTCCGACCGCGTGGCGCTGACGTTCGAACCGCTGTCGTTGCCGCTGCAGGCCAAAGGCCGCGGAATCGGCGTCGTCACGCAAAGCGGCGCCATGTGCTCGACCTTGCGGCTGGCGCTGCTGGCCAAGGGACTCACCCTGTCCGTCGTCGTCTCCACCGGCAATGAAGCAGTGCTCACTACCGAGCATTTTCTGGAATTTCTGATCGATGATGCGTCGACCGACGTCATCGTCCTGTTCATGGAGCAGGTGCGCGATCCAGCGCGCTTTCTCGCGCTGGCCGGGCGCGCCCGTGACCGAAAAAAGCCGATTGTGTTGATGCATCCGGGCCGCAGCGTGCGCGCGCAAGACTCGGCGCGTACCCACACCGGCGCCATGGTCGGCAACCACGCGGTGATGGCGGCGCTGGTCGCACATCAGGCCGTGGTGCGGGTGGAGACGCTCGAAGAGCTGCTCGATACCGCGGACATTCTCGCGCGTTTTTCCAAGCCGCCGGTCAGGGGCGCCGCGATCATGACCAATTCCGGCGCCTTCAAGGGCTACGCGCTCGATTTTGCCGAAGATTTGGACCTCGATCTGCCGGCGCTGTCGGCCGCCACGGCGGCCGCTATCAAAAAAATCCTACCACCGTTCGCCGCGATCGAAAATCCGGTCGATACCACGGCGCAGACCGTGC
>JASHQO010000319.1 GCA_030039105.1 Xanthobacteraceae bacterium | reverse complement strand
CCGCCGGCCGCCGCCGAGCCGACGCCCGGGCAACAGGATCTGCCGAGCCAACAGGCCAAGGAGGGAGAAGCCGAGCCCGAACCGGCGGTCGAGCCGCCGCCGAAGGCCCACCATCATACCGCGCGCCGCACGCGCGTTGCCGCGCGGCGTCCCGCCAACGACGCCGCCCCGGCCACCACCCAGAGCTTCGGCATCGGCGGCCCATTCGTTCCGGCGACGGGGTACACCGCGACGACCAACCCGGCGACGACAAGGCCGACGGCCAGCGTAGCGCGCCCCATTCGCGGCACCCGCAAGGCAATGGCAGCGACCCCGAATACCCCCTAAATTAGTGCTGACATTATTTCAGCAGCAGTCCGTCGCGCGTGGTTCCGCTTTCCGTCCTCGATCTATCGCCCGTTACCACGGCCACGCCCGGCTCGGTTGCGTTGCGCAACTCGCTCGATCTGGCGCGGCTCGCCGACCGGCTCGGCTTTAGGCGCTACTGGGTCGCCGAGCATCATAATCTGGCGAACATTGCCAGCTCCGCGCCCGAGATCATGATCGGCCAGATTGCGGCGGTGACGTCGCATCTGCGCGTCGGCTCCGGCGGCGTGATGCTGCCGAACCACGCACCGCTCATGGTCGCCGAGCGCTTCAAGGTGCTGGAGGCGTTGTTTCCCGGCCGCATCGATCTCGGCTTGGGCCGTGCGCCGGGCACCGATCCGGTCACCTCTTATGCGTTGCGCGTGCGTCAGGACCCGCGCGAAGGCGACGATTTTTTGGAGCGTTTTCAGGAGCTGTTGCTGCTCGAGCGCCAAGGCTTTCCTGACAGCCATCCATTTCGCAATGTGCGCGCGGTGCCGGCCGACGTTAAGCTGCCGCCGATCTGGCTGCTCGGCTCGAGCGGCTACAGCGCCGAGCTTGCCGCCGCCGTCGGCATGGGCTTCGCCTTCGCCCACCACTTCGCCGACTACGATGCGGCGAGCGCGATGCTGAGCTACCGCGCCCACTTCAAGCCGTCGGCGACGCTCGACGAGCCCTACGCCATCCTCGGCACTGCGGTCATCGTCGCCGATAACGATGCCGAAGCCGAGCGCATCGCCGCCAGCGCCGACCTGCACTATGTGCGTCGCGCCAAGGGCGAATACCTGCCGCTGGCCTCGCCCGAAGAGGCGGCTGCCTATTCCTATACTCCCGTCGACCGCGAGCGCTTGGCGCGGCAGCGCACCCGGCTCGTGGTCGGTGGCATCGACAAAGTTATGAGTCGATTACGCGCCTTTATCGAGGCCACCCGGGCCGACGAATTGATGATCACCACAATGGTTTACGACCACGCCGCGCGTAAACATTCCTATGAGCTGCTCGCGCAAGCATTTGGCCTCGTGCCGCAATCGTGAGTGGACGGTGGCGTCATGATCGTGTGTCCTGCTAGGCCATGGCGAACGACGATCGCTGCTGTGACATCGGAACCTTAGTGCATTGGATAGGATTTATCTCTAGGATTACGATGTCTATTCGGCCGGGGCTTTTTGTGAGCGTTGATACTGCACCGTACGGGTTCCTTGGCAGCCCTGCTCGCGTCAGCGGCGTCGGCGCGCTAGCCATTCTTGTCGCTGTCGCGCTGGCAAGCCCGGCGTCGGCCAAGTTCCGCCACCAGCCCGAGCCCAAGCCTGCCGAGCGCCTCAGCAAGGAACCGTTCGGCGACGTCCCCAAGGGACCGCTGCAGATCGTGATCTCCATCAATCAGCAGAAGCTGCATCTCTACAGCGACGGCAAGGAAGTCGCCGAAACCCTGGTCGCGACCGGCGTGCCGCAATTGCCGACGCCGACCGGCGTGTTCAGCGTCATCCAGAAGCAGCGCTTCCACCGCTCCAATATCTATAGCGGCGCACCGATGCCGTTCATGCAGCGCATCACCTGGTCCGGCGTCGCCATCCACGAAGGAGAGAATATCGGCCATCCGGCGTCGCACGGCTGCATCCGCATGCCGCACGATTTCGCGGTGCGGCTATACGACTTCACCAAAGTCGGCGTGCGCGTGATGATCGCGCGCGAGGAGCTCAAGCCGGCGCCATTCGCCGATCCGCATCTGTTCGTGCACAAGGCTCCGCCGTCGCCAGCGCCGGCCGCTGCGCCGGCTTCGACGTCCGCCGCGCCGGCGTCACCATCGGCTGTGCCGGCTCCGACCGGAGCGGCGCCCGCTGCGGAATCCACGCCGCCGGCGCAGGCTGAAGCTACGAAGACGGCGCAGAACGTCGAGAACAAAAGCACCGATGCGACGGCGCCGACGAAGCCCGACGCTCAGCCGGCGGCGAAGGGCGATGCGCCGACCTCCGCATCGGAGTCGTGGGTGCAGGCCGGTGCGCCTGCTGCTCCCGCCGCATCGACGCAAGCCGATGCGCCGGCCGCCGCTCCGGCCGCAGCGGCACAGCCCAACGCACCGGTAGTTCCGTCAGCCGTGGAAGCGGGCGCTGCGCCAGCCGCGCCATCGACAGCAGCGGAAGCCAATATACCGCCCGTCGCGCCGGCGGCTGCAGCGGATGAGACCCGCCAGCCGGCCGTGGCGTCGGACGGTCCGGCCGCTGAACTGCGCGGCTCGGTAAATGCGTCGACACCGGCCGATCGGTCGGAGCAGGCCGCGCCGCCGGCGCCGCCGCCCGTGCCGACGACCCTGGTTGAAACCGCGCCCGCGACCCAGGGGCCGATTGCGATCTTCATCAGCCGCAAGGAAAAGAAGATTTACGTGCGGCAGAATTTCACGCCGCTGTTCTACGCGCCGGTCACGTTTGCCGATCCGGACCAGCCGGTCGGCACGACGGTGTTCACCGCGATGAATTATCTCGACGACGGCGCGACGTTGCGCTGGAACGTGGTGTCGTTTCCCGGCGAGCGGCCGAAGGTGAAGCGCGTCGCCGAAGCCGACCGGCGCTCGCCGCGCCGTGGCCGCTACGAGGAACCCGCAAAAGCGTCCGGCGAGCTGCCGCCGCCGCAAACGCCGGCGCAGGTGCTGGCCCGCATCGACATCCCGCAGGACGCGATCGAGCGGATTTCCGAATTGATGGTGCCGGGTTCGTCCTTGGTGGTCTCCGATCAAGGGCTCGGCGACGAGACCGGCGAAGGCACCGACTTCATCGTCGTCACCCGCGAATAATCCCTGTCACACCTGCGGCCGTAAGGTGGGTTGAGCACAGCGAAACCCGCCGATAGGCTAGCCGCCTTGCCGGTGGGTTTTGCTTCGCTCGACCCACCCTACGGGCCTGGATATCAGTCAATGGAGGATCGTCTTGGGTAAGCACTTTTCACTCACGTCTTCGGACAGCTTCAAATTCGGCGCCTACCGGGCCGATCCGACCGGGCCGGCGAAGGGCGGCATCGTCCTCATTCAGGAAATCTTCGGCGTCAATCATCACATCCGCGCGGTATGCGACCGTCTGGCCGGCGAAGGCTATGCGGCACTGGCGCCGGCAGTGTTCGACCGCCAGCAGCCGAATTTCGAAACCGGCTACACGCCCGACGAAATCGCCAATGCGCGCAAGTTCGTCGCCAATCCCGACTGGGGCGCGATGCTGCGCGACGTGCAGGCTTCGATCAATGAGTTGAACAAGGTCGGCCCGACCGCGATCATGGGCTTCTGCATGGGCGGCACGATTTCGTTCCTGGCCGCGTGCAAGCTCAACGGGCTGAAGGCCGCGGTCTGCTACTACGGCGGCCAGATCGCCAAGAACGCCGACGAGAAACCGAAGGTGCCGGTGCAGATGCATTTCGGCGAAAAGGACGCGTCGATTCCGATGAGCGACGTCGACCTGATCAAGAGCAAGCGCGGCGGCGACTGCGAGATCTACGTCTATCCCGACGCCCAGCACGGCTTCCATTGCGACGAGCGCGGCAGCTATCAGAAGGCCGCCGCCGATCTCGCCTGGCAACGCTCGATGGCGTTCCTGGCGAAGAACGTAAAGTAGTCGTCGACAGACGACGCAGACGGGACGACAGAGGCCAGATATGCGGCAGACCGCTCATTCTGTCGGCCGTCGTCTGGTGTCCGTCGTCGGCGTCGTCCCCCTATGCCTTGCCGTCGTGCTGCTGGCGCTCGCGCCACTGCGCGGACTTGCCGAGGATTATCCCTCGCGTCCCATCCATCTGATCGTCACGTCGCCGGCAGGATCGCTGGTCGACGTGCTCGGCCGCCTCTACGCCGAAGCGATGAGCGCGCAGCTCGGTCAGCCGGTCGTCATCGACAACCGCTCGGGCGGCATGACGATGCTCGGCACCGACGTGCTCAGCCACGCCGATCCCGACGGCTACACCTTGATGCTCGGGCCGTCGGAACTCACGATGCTGCCGTTCCTGAAGAAGGACTATCGCTACGAATCGGGCAAGGACTACACGCCGGTCGCGCTGGTCACGACGTCATGGACGGTGTTCGCCATCTATCCGGGCCTGCCGATCAAGACGCTGCCGGAGTTGATCGCCTACGCCAAGGCCAATCCGGGAAAATTGCGCTACGGCTCCGGCGGCGTCGGCGGCGCGCTGCACATCGCGGTCGAGGAGCTCAAGCTCAAGGCCGGCATCGACCTCGTTCATGTGCCCTATCGCGGCGGCGGCCCGGCGGCGAACGACGCGATGGCGGGACAGATCGACATGGTGTCGCTCGGGCTCGCCAGCGCCCGCGTCGCCGAGGGCGGCAGGCTGCGGCTCCTGGCGCAGACCGGGCCGATCCGGCATCCGCTGTTTCCCGACGTGCCGACCACCGCGGAATACGGCCTGCCCGACGTGCGCATGGATACCTGGTTCGGCCTGGTCGCGCCGCCCAATACGCCGGCGGCGATCGTCGAGCGGCTCGACCGCGCCACCGCCGCCGTCGAGCAGGAGCGGCCCTTCAAGGACAAGCTGGCCGAGATCGGTTGCGCGCCGGCCTACAAGACGCACGCCGATTTCGCCGCGTTCATCGATGCCGACCGCAAGCGCTGGCAGCAATTGATCCCGGCGCTGGGCATTCCGCAGATCGAGTGAAGGAGCCACCATGAGCAAGACGTTGACTTGGCCAAACGGCAAGAAGGTCGCAGTGTCGGTCACCGTGATGTTCGAGACCTGGACCGAGAATGCGGCGCCCACCTACTCGGTGCAGACCACGCATCTGAAGGCCGGCACCGTCGATCATGCCAGCAAGGCCTGGTCGACCTATGGCGGCCGCGTCGGCGTGTGGCGGCTCATTCGCATGCTCGACCGCCTGCAGATTCCCGGCACGTTCTTCGTCAGCGGCCGCTGCACCGAGGAATATCCCGACGCGGTCAAGCAGATCGTGAAATCCGGCCACGACATCGCCGCGCATTCCTACGCGCAGGATCGCCTGCTCGCCTACATGTCGCTCGAGGAGCAGCAGAAGACGATCCGCAACAGCGTCGATCTGTTGGAATCCTGCGGCGGCAAGAAAGTCACCGGCTGGGGCAGCCCGGTGGTGGCGTTCACGCCGGAGACCGCCGGCTTCTTGGCGCAGGCCGGCCTGAAATGGACCTGCGACGTCACCTATGCGGACCTGCCGATCCTGCTCAAGACGCCGCATGGCACCATAGCGGGCGTTCCGACCACGGATTTTTCCGACAACCGCGTCATGCGCGCCAGTCCGCGCGATCTCTACGATGCGCACAAAGGCACGTTCGATTATCTGAGCGAAAACGAGTCGATGTCGCTCCTGGTGCTGGTCATCCACAGCCAGTTCGGCGGCCGGCCGCTGATGACCGCGGTGCTGCAGGAAATCCTGAAATATTTCGCCAAGTCGCCGGACGTGTGGTTCGCCCGCCACGACGAACTGGCGAACTGGGCGCTGGCCGGCGGCGTCGAGGAGCACACTTATCGGGACAGATATTTCGGATGACGGACGACAGAGGACGGAGGACGGAAAGGAGAACCTATCTTTATCTGACGTCTGTCATCCGTCCTCCGTCGTCCGCTAAAACCAGCGCTCCTGCACGTTGACCGTATCGCCCGGGCTTATCTCATAGGTCAGCGGCACGCTCATGCGCACCGGCAGGCCGTTGACGGTGCGGTTGACGATCACCGACTGGCGCACGGCGCGCGGGGTGAAGCCGCCGGCGATGGCGACCGCCGTCTCCGCCGTCATGTTGACGACATAGGGATACTGTCCCGGCTGCGTCACCTCGCCGAGGATGAAGAACGGCCGGTAGGCTTCGATCTCGACGGCGACGTGGGGGTCGCGGATGAAGCCGTCCTTGAGCTTGGCCGCGATGCGGCTCTGCAACTCATCGGTGGTCGAGCCGCGCGCCATCACCGAGCCGATCAGCGGCATGGACATGTGGCCGCTGGCGTCGACCGCGTAGGAGTTGGTCAGGCCGTCCTGGCCGAACACCACGATGCGCAGGCGATCGCCGGAATCGAGCGTGTAGCCCGGCTGGATGGCGGGCGCGGCGGGCGTCGTCGTTGGCACCGCATGTCCGGCACCGGCGTAATTGTAGTAGCCGCCGTAAGCCTGCTGCAGATTGGCAGGCGTGGTTGCGGCCGCGGCGGTTGTGGCGTGTGGGTAGGCCGCCGCAGCGTATGCCTGCGGATAACCGGCCGCATAGGTTTGTTGATAGCCGGCGGTGAACAGGCCCCTGCTGCTCTGCTGCGGATAGGCATAGGCGGCGGCCGGCGTCGGCGAGCCGTAGGCCATGGAATCGAGAGTGCTCGGCGCTGCGGCCACCGGCACGTAAGCCGCCGGCTGCGCCGCGCAACCCGCGGCCAGCAGCGCCACGGCCGACAACATCATAAGAGAGCGGGTGACGCACATCCGCGAAATTCCGAGCCTAAGTCCGGCGAACGTTGCGCGGATTAAACGCTTGGTAAGGTTAATAAACCCTAACTAACAGAAATATCATGAGAAATTGCCGCGGCCCGGCGACCGCGCCGGCGGCGCAGCCACACGCCTAGCGCTTGTTCGCCCGCCGCCCGAGTCGATCGGCAATCGCCAGGATCAGCATGCACGCCGCGAAGGTGAGCGGGAACGCCAGCACCCAGATCAGCTTGGTGGTGTCGAGATCCTTTTCCAGATCGAAATACCAGGCCAGTGCATCGACCGCAGCGATGCCGACGATCGAGCCGAGTAGCTTTTGCTTCAGCTCGCCGAAATCGACCTGGGTCAGTCCTTCGGGCCAGTCGGGATGGGCGGCCGGATCGATCTTGCGGATGAAGTTCTCATAGGAGGAGAAGATGATGATGAGGATGAGATTGCCGGTCAGCGCCAGGTCGACCAGGTTGAGCACGCCGGTGACCAGATCGTGCCAATTGGTTTGCGGCAGCGCGACGACCAGCGCGAACAGATCGCCGAAGAAGCGGTAGATCAGCAGCAGCAGGCAGACCAAGAGCCCGAGCAGGAACGGCGCCAAGAGCCAACGGCTGAAGAAGATCGACGCTTGAACGTAGCGTCCGTCCGGCCAAGGCATGATGCTCTCTCCCCCAGCGCTGCTGCGGCCAATCCGCCGTCGCCGTCATTGCGAGGAGCGAAACGACGAAGCAACCCAGCTCGGCATCGCCGCGCTGGATTGCTTCGCGGAGCCTGTCATCGGGCCGGCCGTTTCGGGCCGGACCCGTTGGCTCGCAATGACGAATCGTACTCTAGCCTAGTCGCTGGGCGCTATCGCCAAAATTACGCCGCGACCCCGGTGCCGATCGGGCAGCTCACCCCGGTGCCGCCGAGGCCGCAATAGCCGTGCGGGTTCTTGGCCAGATATTGCTGGTGATAGTCCTCGGCGAAATAGAACGGCGGCGCGTCGAGAATTTCCGTGGTGATCGGGCCGATGCGCGCGGCGCCGAGCGCCTTCTCATAGGCCGTCTTCGACGCCGCGGCGGCGGCACGCTGCTCCGGCGTGAACGTGTAGATGCCGGAGCGGTATTGAGTGCCGACGTCGTTGCCCTGGCGCATGCCCTGGGTCGGATCGTGGCTCTCCCAGAACGTCTTGAGCAGCTCCTCGTAGGAGATTTTCTTCGGGTCGTAGACCACGAGCACGACCTCGTTGTGCCCGGTGCGGCCGGTGCACACCTCCTCGTAGGTCGGATTCGGCGTCAGCCCGCCGGCATAGCCGACCGCGGTGACGTAGATGCCGTCGCCGAGCTCCCAGAATTTGCGCTCCGCTCCCCAGAAGCAGCCGAGGCCGAACATCGCCATGGCGAGGCCGTCGGGGTAGGGGCCCTTGAGGGCGTGGCCGTTGACGAAGTGGCTCTTGGCGGTCGCGAGCGCCGTGGCGCGGCCCGGCAGCGCCTCGTCGGCAGTCGGCATTTCCAGCTTCTTGCGGAATGAGAACATCGGCGGCGTCTCCCTGCGTGGCAGGGCAAATATAATGTCGGTCGCCGGGCGAAGCATCAGCCGCGGCGATCACGTTTCGGCAATCGGGGATCAGATGGCCCCGTTACCCGATGCCTGCTCCGCGATCCGCGATTCCCGACGCCTGACCCGGCTTCCACCTGCGGGCTTTGCACCTTATTGTGCGCCTGCGTCGCGGCGGGGCGCGGTTTGAGGAGGCTTTGCAGATGTCTCGATGGTTCGCGCTTGGTTGCGCGGTCGTGCTGCTTTCGGCCGGGTCGGCTTTGGCCCAAACCCCTCCGGCGCCGGCAGCCGCGCCTGCGGCGTCGACGGCGAATTTGCCCTATGGGCCGCCGATCACGCTGGATCAGGCCAAGCGCGCCATGGCGGCGGCGGAGCTGGAAGCGGCCAAGAACACCTGGCAGGTCGCCATCACCATCCTCGACTCCGGCGGCAACATCGTGATGTTCCACCGCATCGACAATGCGCAGTTGTCG
>JASHQO010000318.1 GCA_030039105.1 Xanthobacteraceae bacterium | reverse complement strand
CCGCCGGTCGGCAGCCAGTTGCCAGGCCGGGCCCGCGGCGCGACGGTGATCACGAAGCGGCCATCGATGTCGCGCGCGATTTCGGCGCTGGTGAAGCCGTGCCGGTCGAGGGTGTTGGCGACGAGGCGTCCATCCAGGCTGTAAAGCGTCAGCGTCCAATAGCGCGCCGTGGGCGTCATGCCGCTGAGCGTGAAGGTGCAGCGGCCGTCGAAGTTATTCCCGATGTCGTCGGTGCGGGCATAGAACGCAACTCCATCGCCGGTGCCGACCGGCAGTTCGCCGGTGCGCGCGATGGTGGCCCGGGCGTAGGGATCGATGTCGACAGAGCCGCTTTTCGGCCACGCCGTCCAGGCGCCGATGGTCACCGCGCCGAAGGCGACGCCGCGGGTGACCGTCAGCCAGGTCGCGCCCAGCCCGATGACGGCGGCGAGTAGCAGCGTGAAACATGATCCGAACAGAAGGCGCACGCTCGATCCGATGGTGGTGAAACGCGTTTAGTCGCCGCGCGTCGCGCCGGCGTCGTCGCGGTCGGCGGCCGCCGCCACCGCGCTCGACGGGTTCTTATCCGGCTCGATCGCGCCGAGCGTACCGGCCGGTAACTGCGCGGCGAGTGCATGATCGGCGTCATCGAGCAGCCGCTCGAGCCGGACCAGCGCGTCGGCAGCCTTGCGCGTCAGCAGCACTGGGTGCGGCGCGTCGCTACCGGTGAACGTCGCATTGGCAGCCAATGTCGGCGCATGCGTCGGTGCCGGCAGGCCGGGCAGGGGCCGCAATTCGATGCCTTGATGCGCATAGGCCATGATGTTGTGCCAGGTCTGTGCCGGCAGCGTGCCGCCGGTCATACGCTTGGTCGACGTGTAGTCGTCGTTGCCCATCCACACCGCGCCGACGAAATTGCCGGTGTAGCCGACGAACCAGGCATCGCGCCACGAATTGGTGGTGCCGGTCTTGCCGCAGACCGGCACGCCGTCTAGATCGGCGCGTTTGCCGGTGCCGTTCTCGACCACCGAGCGCATCATCTTGATCATATCGAGGGCTACCGATGGCGCGATCACCTGCTGCGGCTTCTTGCCGTCGCGGTCGAAGCGCCACACCAGTTCGCCGGTGCCGGTGCGGACTTCGAGCGCGGCATGCGGCACCACCGCCTTGCCGAGATTGGGAAAGGTCGCATACGCGACGGCGTGCTGGTACACATAGACTTCGTCGGCGCCGATCGGCAGCGACGGCGTGTCAGGCAACGGCGACTGGATGCCGAAATTGCGCGCCGTCTGCACGATCATGGCGCGGCCGAGCTTCGGATTGCCGTGGCCGAGCTCGATCGACAGCTTGACCGGAATGACGTTGATCGAATGCGTGATGGCTTCGATCAGCGTCACCGAGCCGGAATAGCCGCCGGAATAGTTGTGCGGGCACCAGTTGCCAATGCAGACCGGCGAATCGACCAGCACCGACGTCGTCTTGAAGCCATTGGCCAGAGCGGTCGCATAGACGTAAGGCTTGAACGAGGAGCCGGGCTGGCGCAGCGCATCGGTGGCGCGATTGAACTGACTGGCGCCGTAGTCGCGCCCGCCGACCATGGCGCGGATGCCGCCATCGAGATCGGCGACTACGACTGCGGACTGGCTGGCGCCGTAGTCGCGGCCGTACTGGCGCAATTCGCTCTCGACTTCGCGCTCGGCATAGTGCTGCAAGCTGGTGTCGAGCGCGGTGCGCACCACGAAGAAGCGATCGGCGACGGTTTTGGGGAACGTATCGACGAGCTTGCGCATCTCGTCGAAGGCGTAGTCGAGATAATAATTCGGTGCGCCTTCTTCGCGACGGTCGACCGGCGTCGCCGGATTGCGCCTCGCGCCATAGACCTGACCCTCGGTCATGAAACCGTTGTCGACCAGGTTGTCGAGCACGACGTTGGCGCGCGCGCGGGCCGCCGGCAGGTTGACCAGCGGTGAGAATTTGGTCGGTGCCTTGAATAGGCCGGCGAGCATCGCCGCTTCCGGCAGCGTCACGTCGCGCACCGACTTGCCGAAATAGTATTGCGCCGCGGCGTCGACGCCGAAAGCGCCGCCGCCGAGATAAGCGCGGTCGAGATAGAGCTTGAGGATCTCGTTCTTGCTCAGATGCGCCTCGAGCCACAGCGCCAGGAACGCCTCGTTGATCTTGCGCTCGATGGTGCGCTCGTTGCTCAGAAACAGATTCTTGGCGAGTTGCTGGGTGATCGTCGAGCCGCCCTGCACCACGCCGCCGGCCTGGGCATTGGTCATCAGCGCGCGGAACGTGCCGTAGAAATCGATGCCGAAATGCTCGTAGAAGCGGCGATCCTCGGTTGCCAGCGTCGCCTTGATCAGATTGTCGGGCATTTCCTCGAGCGGCACCGAATCGTTATGCTTGATGCCACGGCTGCCGATCTCGTTGCCGTAGCGATCGAGAAACGTGACCGCGAGATCGGATTTCTTCAGCCAGTCTTCGTCCGATGTCTGGCGCATGGCCGAGACGCCGAGCGCCAGCATCAGGCAGAGCCCGCCGGTGCCGAGCGTGGCCGCTTCAGAGAACGGCTCTATCAAGAGCCAACGCCGCCAGCCGGCGACGTGAAAGCGGTCCATCAAGGCGGTGAAGCGCTCGTAAAGCTCGCGCACCCACGTGCCGCTGAGGAATACGGCGAAATCAATCCGCGAATCGACGTCGAGCAGCCGCCGCTTAATTTTCTGCAGCCAGTCGTCGCCCGGGTCGGGAATCATGTCGGTCAAAACAGAGCGCTCCGGGACCGGGTCAGGCCGGTTGAATAGGCCGTTTCGGCCAGCCAACATCTAGCCGAGGCGAGTTCCGCCGCCAATGCCGCGGCACCCACAGGGTGAATGGAAATTGCCGGCAAATTGGGCTTATGCATGGTGGTGTCGCAATGCCGCGGCAAAGCGGCCTGGAGAGCATCATGGCAGCCAATGATGGCCGAAACCACGACGACGGGGAAATCCCGTTCTGGCGGCGTAAATCATTGGATCAAATGACGAATTCCGAGTGGGAGAGCCTTTGTGACGGTTGCGGCAAATGTTGCCTGAACAAGCTCGAGGAAGAGGACACCGATCGCACCTATTACACCAGCGTCGGCTGCCGGCTGCTCGACGGCGAGACCTGCCGCTGCCGCGACTATGCGCACCGGCTGGACAAGGTCGACGATTGCGTGCGGCTCACGCCGAAAAATCTCAAATCCATTACCTGGTTGCCGCCGTCGTGCGCCTATGTGCTGTTGGCGGAAGGCAAAGACCTCTATTGGTGGCATCCGCTGGTGTCCGGCGATCCGGAAACTGTCCATGCGGCCGGTGTCTCGGTGCGCGGCCGCGTCCATGCCAGCGAAGTGGATGTGCCCGACGACGACCTCGAAGACTACATCGTCAACTGGCCGCTGAAGCTGCCGAAGCGGGCGCGGCGGCCCTGAGCTGCAAAGTCAGGAACAGCGCGTCTGCCCTGCGTGGGCGGCGGTTGCATTGCGGCGCGACGCGGGCCAATGGAGGCGCGCCATGAGTCGCGAAATCGCGTCTGACGACGCGCATAGCATTGCCCCTGATCTCGCTGATGATGGGCGGTTGTCGCCGCGGGGTCGCGGCTCGCGGCCCGGCGACATCCCGGCCCAACCGGCACGCCACGACGCCGCAGCGCCGCTCGATCACGCCACCATCCGCGCCATCGTCGCCGGTATCATGCTGGCAATGTTTCTGTCGGCGCTGGAGCAGACCATCGTCGCGCCGGCATTGCCGGCAATCGGCCGCAGTCTTGGCGGCATCGACGATCTATCGTGGGTGGTCACCGCTTATCTGCTCGCCGCCACGGTGACGACGCCGCTGTTCGGCAAGCTCTCCGACATTTACGGCCGGCGCGGGCTGCTACTGGCTGCCGTCGTGATCTTCGTCGCCGGCTCGGTGGCCTGCGCGCTGGCTCCGAACATCTGGGCACTGATTGCCGCGCGCGCGGCAATCAGTGCCCAGATGT
>JASHQO010000317.1 GCA_030039105.1 Xanthobacteraceae bacterium | reverse complement strand
CGGGCTTCGTCGGCAATCGCTTGCAGCACGCCATGAAGCGCGAGGCCATCGCGCTGGTCGCCGCTGGCGTCTGCGACGCCGAAACCATCGATACCGTGGTCAAGGAAGGCTTTGGCGCGCGCACGGCCGTGCTCGGGCCGATGGAGCAATCCGACCTGGTCGGGCTGAACCTCACGCTCGATATTGCCGAAGTGCTGATTGGCGACCTCGATCGCACCGCCGGCCCGCACCCGTTCCTCCGCGAGAAAGTCGCCGCCGGCAAGCTCGGCATGAAGACCGGCGAGGGCCTGCGCAAATGGCGACCGGGCGAAGCCGACGCCGTGCGCGAGCGGCTGTCGCGGTTTCTGGTCGAGCAGGCGAAGGCGCGAAAGAAGAATTCGGCGTAGCTTTGGATTGCCTCGCTTGCCGGCAATGACGGAATTTAGTACGGCAGCCCGACATATTGCTCCGCCAGCGACGCCTGGGCGTGCTCCGACGCCAGCAGATAGTCGAACTGATTGAGCCGCATTCGTTCCTCGAATGGCGTCTCGTCGGGGAAGCGGTGCAGCAGCATGGTCAGCCACCATGACATGCGCGCGGCGCCCCAGACCCGGCGCAGCGCCGTATCGGCATAGCTGTCGAGATAATCGGTCTTGTTGTAGCGATAGGCTTCGGTCAGTGCTCGCGACAGATAGAACACATCCGAGACCGCGAGGTTGAGGCCCTTGGCGCCGGTCGGGGGCACGATGTGGGCGGCGTCGCCGGCGAGAAACAGTCGGCCGTAGCGCATCGGCTCGGAGACGAAGCTGCGCAGCGGCGCGATGGATTTTTCGATCGAGGGGCCGGTGACGATCGCGTCCACCATGTCTTGCGGACAGCGCGCTTTGAATTCTTCCCAGAAGCGGTCGTCCGGCCAGTCTTCCAGCCTGGTATCGAGATCGCACTGGATGTAATAGCGGCTGAGCATCGGATTGCGCTGCGAGGCGAGCGCGAAGCCGCGGCTGTGATAGCAGTAGCAAATCTCCGGATAGGGCGGTGTCTCCGACATGATGCCGAGCCAGCCGAACGGATAGCTCTTCTCGAAGGTTTTCATCAAACGGGCCGGGATCGCGGCGCGGCTGACGCCGTGTGAGCCGTCGCAGCCGGCGACGTAATCACAGTCGATGCGCTGCGCCGCACCGGCCTTCTCGAACGTCACGTAAGGTTTGGTCGAGGTCAGATCGTGAAGCTGCACGTTTGCGGCTTCGTCGATGACTTGGCCGCCGGCCGCGTCGCGGGCCGCGTAGAGGTCTTCGGTGATGTTGGTCTGGCCGTAAGCCATCATCGGCTTGCCGGTATATTTCTTGGTGTCGATGAGGAAACGCGGCCGGTTCTCCCAGGCGATGCTCGAGCCGTCGTGGGGATGACCTTCACGGTCCATGCGCTCGCCGAGGCCGACGTCGCGCAACAGCGCGACGGTGCCAGCCTCCAGGACGCCGGCGCGAATCCGTTCCAGCACGTGGGCGCGGGTCTGACGCTCGAGCACGATGCTGTCGACGCCGTTGCGGTCGAGAATGTGCGACAGCAGCAGGCCGGCCGGGCCGCCGCCGACGATCGCGACTTGAGTGCGCATGATCTCAGAAAACCGGTTTCCACCTTCGGATCAAGTCCGACGATGGGCTGTTTGCCGGGCCACGTTCCCGAGATTCTTCCAGCTCAGGCGCCTGAGATTCCCATCGCCTCGACGAAGGCGCGCCGCACGTGCTGCGGCTGGCCGTAGTGGTGGCGGAATTCCTTGAGTCGTTGCCGCAGGATCGGGTCCTTGTCGAAGTCGGCCAGCGGAATGCCTTCGGTGTTGAGCTCGCGCGCCATGTTGGGCAGCGCGATGCATTGCGCTTCGTTGGCGCTGCGGATGATGCCGCCCGGCTCCTTGCCGGCCGCCATGGTTTCGAGCTCGGCGAAGAAGCGGCCGCGCATCATGGTGATGCCGATGTCGCTCGAGCGCAGGTGCTCCTTGGTGCGGTCGGCAATGCGACCCTGGCCGGCCCAGGCCACGATGTCCTGGTTGATGACGTGGCTGGTGATGAAGCGGCCACTCGCATCCTTCAACGGGCTGACCCAGGTCGGCACGCTCTCCTGCACGTAAGGCTCGCGCTCCTTCGGCACCCGCATGAAGAACCAGGCGACGCTGAGCGTGTTCTCGTCGTCGACCGGCACGCGCCATTCGAAATGGCTGCCGAGATAAAAACCGTTCGGCCACAGCGCAACGCGGCCGACGGTCCAATAACGGTCTTCTTCGCTTTGGCCCTCGCGCACGCGCTTATAGACGAAGCCGTGCTCGAATGCCTCGAATTTCAGCTTCAGATGCCTCGGCGCCACGTTGCCGTTGGCGCCGCGCATGCGGGCGCCCCAATTGTCGTGCATCCACTCGAAATGGACCGGGTCGATGGAGTTCTCCTGGCACTGAAACCAGTTGCATGGCACGTCGGCGAGCACGATCTCGCGGAAGCCGTTGTCCCAGGTGAACGGCTCCCAGATCGGCAATTCCGGCGCCGGCAGCGGGCCCATATAGGCGAACAGCAGGCCGGCGCATGCCTTGACCGGATAGCCTTTGACCTCGCAACCGGCCTTCGACGGCTTCGGATTGGTGGTGTCCTCGTAGGGTTGCTCCAGGCAGCGGCCGGTCTCGTCCATCAGCCAGCCGTGATAGCTGCAGCGGATGCCGGGATCTTCGACCCAGCCATAGGCCATGTCGGCGCGGCGGTGCGGGCAGTGGCGGTCGATCAGGCCGTAGCGGCCGCCGCGGTCGCGATAGAGCACGAGGTCTTCGCCAAGCAGGCGGATCGGCTTGATCGGATGGGAGTCGAGTTCGCTGGCGCCGCCGATCGGCTGCCAGTAACAGCGCAGCAATTCGCCCATCGGGGTGCCGGGGCCGACGCGGGTGAGCATCTCGTTGCGGGCGGCAGTCAGCAAACGGTCCTCGCTGTCGGTTGATGGCGGGCTTGTGCCGACGATTATTCCACCACTCTTGGCGGCCGGGGAGGGGGCAAACGCGGTCAAAACCGCAAGTAGCGGCAGACCGTCCGCTCCCGTTAGCGCGACGGGTGGATTTCCATTCAAATTAAAAATGATTTCTTAGCGCCGATTCAATCGTTCTGTCGTCCTATGGCGTCATGAGCGTGTCCGACCGAGCGGGCTCGGAAGCCGGCGCATGGTTCGTGGAAGCGGACCATGTCAGCGTCACTGCGCTGGCGCGGCGCCGCTGGCGCGCCCGGATGTACGACGAACGCGCGAGGTCGGCACGCGTCATCATCGTGTCGTCGCTGTTCCTTGCCGTCATCGCCCTGACCTTGATGATGGGCGGCCACGCCGCGATCGCCCCATTGTTGCAATCGGCCATGCAGGCGCGCGACACCCATGAATCCGGCGATGTCGTTCTCAAGATGCGCGACGGCATTTATTGCCGCCATATGTCATTCGATAACGTGACCGCGCAAGTCAACGAAGGCGCTATCGAGCGCTGCGACGAGGATGTGCTACGCAATCGCCCGCGCTCGTCAAGCCGCGGTTTCGCCTGGGGGAATTGAACGGCCGGCCTAAAATCGATGGATTTTGCCGTTTTTTTCTCGATAGACCGATGGCGGGCCAGCGGCTACTTTCCCCCGCGGCGATCGAATCGCGCAACACCGGGAAAGACCAGATGCGAACCATTTTTCTCGTTTGCCGGCTGGCGTTGCCGGTTGGTGCACTTCTTCTCAGCGGCTTGAGCGGAGCCCGCGCCGAGGTGCCGGTCGATGTGCAGCAGGCCTGTACGCCCGATGCGATGCGGCTCTGCAGCGACACCATTCCCGACGTGGTGAGGACCACCGCCTGCATGAAGGCGAAGCGGGCGCAGCTCAGCACCGAGTGTCGCGTGGCCATGGCGGGCGGCAGCGGTCATAGCGGCGGTGGGCGCCGAGTTGTCTCTCACCATTACTATCGCCACCACGCCGCGCATTAATTAAGCAAGCCTCGCTGCTGATTATTTTTTGAACGCCTCAGCGTCGTTGCATCGCTAGCTGCGGCGCGGCGTCGCGCGTCCCGCGCCTTGAGCGTTCTTGCCGGAAAATGCCATGGTTTGCGAGCTTACGGTCCGCCAGAGACCGGCACGGGCGAGATTTCCAGGAGGGGTGATGCGGAGCGCCATGCAGCGCTGGTGGCTCGGCGTGCTGGTTGCCGGCGCGCTGATCGCGGTGCTGGTCGAGCTGAAAGCGCAGCCGGCGCCGAGCGAGGAGGCTGCCGTGCTCGGCGCCGATCAGGCGCTTGGCGAGGCCATGCGCACGGCCGAAAAATCGGTTGCGCGCAGGCTGCTCTCGCTACAATTCACTTATGTCGACGCCGACGGCAAGATTCACGAGCGCAAGGATTTCCTCGCCACTCTCAAGGCGATGGCGGCGGCCGCGGGCGACAATCCGACGGTGAAGATCCATGGCCGCATCGGCATGGTCACCGGCCAGCGCAAAACTGCCGACGGCCGCGATGTATTCTTCCTCGATATTTGGGCGAAGCAAAAACGCGCCTGGCGCGCGCTGGTCAGTCAGGACGTGGTGCTCGCCGCGGCCGATGCGCCGGGCCTGCCGCCCGCTCAGTCCGCTTCGGCGGCAGCGCCTTACGACTGCAAAAATCCTTGCCAGGCGCTGCCCTACCGGGTGCGTTCTGCGGCGGAGCAGGACATCGTCGGTTCCTTTCAGGCGATCGAGAAGGCCGCCATCGGCCACAACGCCGACGAATGGTCAAAACATGTCGCCGATGAATTCGTGCTGTACGGCAGCGGCCGGCCGCCGATTGCGAAATCCGGCCGTATTGCCATGATCGAGCGTCAAAAGGCGAACAACACGCCAGTGACGGTCGGCGAAGTCCACGCCATGCGATTGGCGGTCTACGATGACGGCGCGGCGATGGTTGCCACCCATATGATGGCCGACAATTCGCGGCCGCCCTACCAGGCGGCGCGGGTCTGGGTGAAGCGCAACGGCCAATGGCAGATGGCGATCAGCGTGCAGACAGATATCAAATAGTCCGCTATCAAATAGTCTGCCGTCCGCAGCGCCGTTCAGGTCTCGAGCCCGGTCGGCACGTTCTTGTTCTCGCTTTCGAGCTTCATGCCGGCGGCGAGCGCCATGGTCTCGGCCAAGGCCGCGAAATCCTTTCGCAGATACTCTTCCGGATTCTTCTGTAGCATCGCAGCGCCGAAATGGCCTTGCAGCACTTCGCGGGTCGCCGCCGTCACCGGCATCGGCACGTCCATTTTACGGGCGAGCTCCAGCCCGAGATCGAGGTCCTTGCGTAGGAGCTCGGGCGTGAACGTCGTGGTCCAGTCGCAATTGACCAGTGCCGGCGACTTGTAGGCGGTGAACATCGAGCCCATCACGCCGTTGTTGAGAAAGGCCAGGAAGGCGTGGCGGGGCACGCCCATCTTGTTGGTCAAGAGCGTGATCTCGATCAGATTCTCGATGACGACGCCGAGCATGACATTGTGCGCGATCTTGCAGACGCGGGCGAGCTCGCCTTCGCCGACATACGAGACGCCGCGCGGCGCGAACACTTCGATCAGCGGCGTTGCGGTCTTGCACGCCGCTTCCGGGCCGGAGACGACCGCGGAAAGCTTTCCGGCCTTGATCACCTTGGCGTTGCCGCTGACGGGCGCGGCGACGAAATCGGCGCCGAGCTGCTTGAGCTTGTCGCGGATCGCCGCCGATTCCTCGACCGCGATGGTCGAGCAATCGACCACGATCGGCGGCATCTTGCCGGCCTGGCTCGACACGCCGTTCTTGCCGTACAGCACCTCCTGCACGTCATGACCGGTGGCGACGATCGAGAACAGCACGTCGACGTCTTTGAGCTGATGCAGATGATCGACCACCTTGCCGCCGATCTTGGCGAGCGGCTCGGCCTTGGCCTTGGTGCGATTCCAGATCGAGACGTCATGGCCCGCCTTGATGAGCCGCTCGGCCATGGGCAAGCCCATCCGGCCCATGCCGATCCAGCCGATTTTCTGGGTGTTTTTCGTGGCCATGGTTGCACACTCCCTTGCTGCCGGCCGCTGTCCTAGCACAGGGCGCGGACACTGCAACGGCTCGTGCCGTCCTTGAAACCGCGTGCCGATTGCGCCAGAGATCGCTCATGCACGATGTCGCTCGAGCATCGGACATTGCGTTGACGCCGGCCGCTGCCGGTCCGCTGCGCCGCGCGGCGCGCAACGCATTTCCGTTCGTCGTAGTCGGTGCGATCTGGGAGGCCGTGGCGCATGCGGGGTTGTTCCCGCCGCGCTTCTTCCCGCCGTTGGAAACCGTCGCTGCGACACTCGCACGGCTGACGATGAGCGGTGTGCTGCCGCATCACGCCCTGGATACGATCGTCCGGTTGATCGCCGGCTTCGCGCTTGCCGCGCTGTTCGGCGTGACCATCGGCATTGTGATGGGCCGCTCGCGCCGGGCCGAAGACATTTTGCTGCCGCTGGTCAGCATCGGCGCGCCGATTCCGGGTCTCGCTTACGCGCCGCTGTTTCTGTTGTGGTTCGGGCCCGGCAATGTGCCGGCCGTGGCGCTGGTCGCCTTCGTTTCGGCGTTTCCCATCATCTACAATTCCTGGACCGGCGTGAAAGCCGTCAAGGACATTTGGCTGCGCTCGGCGCAAGCGATGGGCGCCAATGATCGCCGCCTCTTTCGTCATGTCATCGTGCCCGGCGCCTTGCCCTATATCGTGACCGGATTGCGCCTCGGCCTGGCGCAGGCGTGGCGCATCCTGGTCGGCATCGAGATGCTCGCCGCCGTGCCGTGGGGGCTGGGCTGGCTCATCTTCGGCGCGCAGGAATTCCTCAATACCGACGTGATGCTGGCCGGCATCGTGGTGATCGCGCTGATCGGGCTGGCGCTGGAGAAATTCGTATTTCAGCGGCTTGAAGAGCTCACCGTGGTGCGTTGGGGGATGTTGACGTGATGATTGCGGATCGTGCGCGTTCGCTGTGGCGCGGCGCCGTGACCGTCATCGTCGTGCTGGCGATCTATGAGGCGGTCGCGCGCAGCGGCCATTTTGCGCCGGCGCTGATGCCGACGCTCGGAGTCGTGCTGCAAACGCTGCTCGGCTCGCTGCTCGACGGCTCGATGTTCGAGCACGCCGCAGCCACGCTCTATCGCGTGCTGTGCGGCTTCGGCTTGGCGGTTTTCGTCGGCCTGCCGCTCGGCGTGCTGATGGGCCGCTTCCGGCCGGTCGAGAATTTCGTGCTGCCGCTCGCCAGCGCTCTGATGCCGATCCCGTCGCTGGCCTGGATTCCGGTGTTCATCCTCTGGCTCGGCCTCGGCAACGCGGTGACGATCCTGATCGTGCTCTACGCCGCATTGTTTCCGATGTTGCTCAACACCTGGTCCGGCGTGCGTGCGGTCAATCCGATCTGGCTGCGCGCTGCCGGCGCCATGGGCGCCAATGAGAATGCGCTGTTCTGGAAGGTGATCATTCCCGGCGCCTCGCCGTTCATCATCGCAGGGCTTCGCCAATCGTTCCTGCGCGCGTGGGTCGCCGTGATCGGCGCCGAAATGCTGGCGGCGTCGAATTTCGGCCTGGGCTGGGTGATTTTCGACGCCAAGGAATTCCTCAACACCGACGTGATGCTGTCGTCGCTCATCGTCATCGGCTTCATCGGCTTCGTCACCGAACGGCTCGTGTTCGGCTCGCTCGAGCGCGCCACCATCTACCGCTGGGGCATGGCGCAGGCAGCCAAAACCTGAAGCGCCGATCGCCGGCAGCCGCAGCGGCTCTAGGACAACGCGCATCGTTGTGCTTGAAAGAGCCGGGAAACGTCCTTGGCCTTGCCGCAATAAACGCCGATGCCGCATATCGAGGCGCGCGATATTTCATTGATTTACGACACGCCGGGTGGCGCGGTGCCGGGCCTTCGCGGCGTCAGCTTCGCCATGGAAGCTTCGGAATTCCTTTGCATTGTCGGCCCAAGCGGCTGCGGCAAATCAACGCTGCTCAATATCATCGCCGGTTTCATCACGCCGAACGTCGGCGAGATCCGCATCGCCGGCCAACCGGTGCGCGGCTCCGGCATGGACCGCGGCGTGGTGTTCCAGGATTTCGCCCAGCTATTTCCGTGGCGCACCGCGCTCGGCAACGTCGCCTTCGGCCTCGAGATGAAGGGCGTGCCCAAGGCCGAGCGCGAGGCAACCGCGCTCGAACAGCTTCGCCTGGTGAAGCTCGAACACTTCGCCAAATCCTATCCGCATCATTTGTCCGGCGGCATGCAGCAGCGGGTCGCGATCGCCCGCGCGCTTGCCTACAATCCGGCGGTGCTGCTGATGGACGAGCCGTTCGCGGCGCTCGATGCCTTGACCCGCGATGACATGCAGCGCCTGCTCGCCGACGTGTGGCGGACGACGCGCAAGACCGTAATCTACGTGACCCACAATGTCGCCGAGGCGGTTTATCTCGCCGACCGCGTGGTGGTGATGACGCCGCATCCCGGTACGGTGAAGACCGAAGTGACGATCAAGCTGCCGCGGCCGCGCGATCCACTCAGCGTGGAATTCCTCGATTATCAGAAAGAGCTGCTGCGGCTCCTCGGCCAGGACGCAAAAGGGCACTGAGATGTTGCGCGGCGTTGCCGTCAGACCGATCGCTCTGGGCTTGGTGGCAGCCACGCTCGCGCTTGGCTGGGCTCGAGCCGCCGGCGCCGCGGACGCTTACCCAAGTCGCCCGATCCGGCTGATGGTCGGCTTCGGCGCCGGCGGGCCGACCGATATTCCGGCCCGCTTCATCGCCGACCGCCTCGGCGCCGCGCTTGGCCAGCCGGTCGTCGTCGAGAACAAGCCGGCCGCCGGCGGCATCGTCGCGACGCGCGATGTATTGGCGCAGCCGCGCGACGGCTACACGCTGCTGCTGTGCACCCACTTCGATGCCACCAATGTCGCGGTCTATCGCGACGTCGGCTATCGGCTCAGTGACATCGCGCCGGTCTCGCTGATCGCCAAATACTACTACGGCCTGGCGCTGGCCAACGTGATTCCGGCGAACGACTTCGAAACGTTTGTCGCCTATGCCAAGGCGCATCCCGGCGAAGTCAGCTATGCGACGGTCGGCGCCGCCTCGGCGCAGGAGATCATGGCGCGGCAGTTGGAGAAGGCCGCCGGCGTGACGCTCAATCGCATCCCGTTTCGCGGCGGTGCCGGGGTGGTGCAGGAGCTGGTCGCCGGCAGGGTCGATCTCTATCCGTCGCCGACCTTGGCGAT
>JASHQO010000024.1 GCA_030039105.1 Xanthobacteraceae bacterium | reverse complement strand
ATTGCATATTTGGGCGATATGTCGCCGAATACTGAATATCGGCGCACTCTCTTTGCTGCTCGTTGCCGGATCGATTGCGGCTTACTGCGGCATAATTCGCTACATGGGCAATGTCCACACCGTGGAAGAAGGTCAACTCTATCGTTCAGCGCAGCTCGACACAGTGCAGTTCCAAAGCGTCATTGAAAGATATGGAATCAGGTCGATTCTGAATTTGCGCGGCGACTCTCCAGGCCAATCCTGGTACGATGACGAGGTTGCCATGTCTCGTGCACTTGGCGTCAAGCACTTCGACTATGGCATAGGGGCGACCGGCCCCGTTACCGCCAGGCAAATCAGTGAAATTTTGGCAATTGTACGCGACGCACCGAAGCCGCTCCTGGTTCATTGTCAGGCCGGCGCGGACCGATCCGGGCTGGTCGCGGCGCTCTACCTTGCAGAAATTGACGACAGGCCGGCCGACGAAGCGGCGGGACAGCTTTCGCTGGTTTACGGTCACTTTCCGTACCTGATGAGCAAGACGGGAGCCATGGACGAAAGCTTCTGGGCTTACGTCAAGGCAAACCCATCCTCTGCACTGGACGCAAGCACGTCTTCTATGAGCCACGGTGAGGGCCGCGGTCGACGATGATGAACACTATGCCTACGCCATAACCCTCTGAGGCGACGCGGCCTCATTGAAGGATAGATTACGTATGTCAAATGCGCGCATCGCCGCCGACCCGGGCATCATGATGGGTAAGCCCTGCATCTAGGGGACCCGCATCACCGTAGAGTTGATCCTGCGCAAGTTGGGTGCCGGCCGGTCGATTGAGGATATACTCGAAGCTTACCCCCAGATTACAGAGGACGATGTGCGGGCGGTGCTGTCCTTTGCGGCCGATTACCTGCAGCATGAAACGGTTCTCGCCGAGTGATAGGGCGTTGACGAACCCGGGCGCCTTGGACAGCGACGTGCTCGCGACGGCGAGGTGTACAGTGCTGAAGGTCATTCGAGCGCTCGGTCTTCGTCTTCATCCCACGCCCATCGACTCTGCAGCATGAGCGATCGGATCGCCCGGATTCCCGTCGGCCTGTCATGGATCGGCTACATCGTATCGCCGGCTAAACCCGGACAGCCAATCGCATCGTAGCGTAGATTGGCGGAGAGGGAGGGATTCGAACCCCCGATACGGTTGCCCGTATGCCGCATTTCGAGTGCGGTGCATTCAACCACTCTGCCACCTCTCCGGAACGGTCGCGACAGGGCACGAGGGTTGTGAGGGCTGTATCTAGCGGCGGGGCGGGCGTGAGACAAGGCCGGCGATTAGCGGGACCACGCGGTCACGATGGCGGCCGCCGTCAGGGCGAGCCATGCCACGATCAGGATCATGCCGCCGGACGGCGCCGCGTAGGGAAACAGCCGATGTCCGGCAAAGGCTCGCGCCGCGATGTCGCCGGAAAACAGCGCCGCGCCAACGATCCAGCCGGCGAGTGCAATAAGACCGAGCGGCCGCCACAGGGCGCCGTGCTGCAGCAGCGCGACGCCGCCGAGCAGTGCCGCGGCGTGGAGCAGCAGCATGGAGGCGGCGCTGTCGAGGCCGGCGCCGGGCGCCGCATGGGCACCGGCGGCCGCGAGCACGATGCCCGCGGCGCCCATCAGGCCGGCAAGCGCGATCAAGATCGTCAAAGCCACAAGCTCGTCCTCCTTTGGCGTCGCCGCTAAAGCTCCCGCCCCAATGTGCGGTCCAGCGAGTACGGCCCGCCGCCGCGCAGCGCGATGGCGAACGCGACCAGGCCCCAGAGCAGGACGTATTCGTAGCCGCGATGCATCCAGCCGAAGCCGTTGCCCCAGTAGGCGCAGGTGATGACCAGCATCTCGATCGCCACCAGCGCGGCGAAGAAGCGGGTGAACAAGCCGAGGATCAGCGAGATGCCGCCGAGCGTCTCGACGGCGAGCGATGCCCAGGCCCACAAGGCTGGCGGGCTCAGGCCGAGGTCGGCGTAGCCTTTGATGGCGGCGTCCGCCGGCGGCATATGCACGACCTTGGGCCAGCCGTGCATCAGCAGATTCCATCCTACCGCGACGCGGACGATCAGCCACGACAGCGGAATGACCGCGTCGTAGAACGGGCGCAGGAACGGCAGCAGCAGTTTCGGCTCGGCTTTCGCGTCCGCCATGGGCTCCTCCCGTCAATATCCGGTCGAGCATAAGGTGGCTGCGCGAGTGCGCCTAGCGGCATCTCTGCGGCGAACGGCTCCGACCCTTGTTGGCGTGGGCGCGGCCCACCTATACTGGCCGGCAAAGCGGCGCCGCTCCGCTCGGCGTGGGCGTGGAGGGAATGTCATATGGCTGAGTGGTTCGTCGCCAAGGCTTCGGATTTGCCCGACGGCGACCGGCGCATCGTCAACGCCGGCAACAACGAGATCGGCGTCTTCCACCACGGCGGCACCTACTACGCCTACAGCAATTACTGCGTCCATTCCGGCGGTCCGGCCTGCGAGGGCATTCTGATCAACCAGGTGGTCGACCTGATCGCGCCGGACCGCACTTATCAGGGCCAGGCGTTCTCCGACGAGATGCACTTCGTCTGCCCGTGGCACGGCTACGAGTACGACATCGCCACCGGCCAGTGCATCGGCGACCGCAAGCTGAAGCTGAAGAAGTTCGAAGTGGTGCGGCGCGGCGACGACATCTACGTCGTGGCCTGATAGGAGCCCGGAGCAGCGAAGCGAGATCCGGGAGCAGATTCTCAACAGCCGACCCCGCATGTCGCTTCGCTCATGCGGGCTACGGGCTTGGAAAGTGAGATGGAACATGGATACGACGCCGAGCGAAGTCCGCAAGCTCAACTTCGACGACTACTCGACCGCAAAGCATCTCGACCACGCCGCGCAGCAGGCGCGCGTCCGCAACTATCAGGATTTCCTGATCGTCGACGTCGACGCGCACCATTACGAGAACGAATCCTACCAGGAGGTCTTCAAATACATCGAAAGCCCGGTGATCCGCCGCGACATCATCGATTCGTCGTCGCGGCCGGGTCGCTCGGCCATGCTCAATTCCTCGGTCGGCAACCAGAATCTCGGCGGCCGCATCACCCGCGCCAACCTGCGCCGGCTGCAGAAGGTGCCGCAGGACGGCCGGCATCGCGACGTCGCCATGACCATCGAGTGGATGGATTCGCTCGGCGTCGACTACGCCTGCATGTTCCCGACCCCGATGCTGTTCCTCGGCCTGCATCCGCAGGTCGAGATCGAGGTGGCGCTGTGCCGCGCCTATAACCGCTGGCTGTGCGAGCGCATCCTCGCCGTCGAGCCGCGGCTGATCTCGATGCTCTACATCCCGTTCAACGATCCCGAGGCCGCCTACCGGACCGTGAAGGATTTCGGCGACAAGAAAGGCGTCGTCGGCTTCATGGTGACGTCGCCGCGCTACAAGCCGGTGCACGACAACGCCTACATGAAGACCTATGCGCTGCTCGAAGAGCTGGGCAAGCCGATCTCGTTCCACGCCGCCTATAGCTGGGAAGATCGCGCGCTGCAGATGACTAACCGCTTCATCTCGGTGCATTCGCTCGGCTTCATGTGGTTCAACATGATCCACATGACCAACTGGGTCATCAACGGCCTGCCCGAGCGCTTCCCGAAGCTCAAGGTGCTGTGGATCGAGAGCGGGCTGACCTGGGCCTACACGCTGATGCAGCGGCTCGACCATTCCTACATGATGCGAACCTCGGACTGTCCGTCGCTGAAGCGGAAGCCGAGCGAATACATGCGCGAGATGTATTACTCGTCGCAGCCGATGGAAAAGCCGGACGACAATTCGATCCTCGAAGCGACCTTCAAGATGATCAAGGCCGATACGCAGCTTTTGTGGTCGTCGGACTATCCGCATTGGGATTTCGACACGCCGGGCGTGATCTACGACTTGCCGTTCCTCGGCGAGACGGCGAAGCGCAACATCCTCGGCGCCAACGCCGCCCGCGTGTTCAATCTCGATACCAAAGTGGTGAAGAAGATTCCTTAAGTGTCGTAGCCCGGATGGAGCGCAGCGCAATCCGGGTGCAGCATCGGCGCTGACGTCGTTCCCGGATTACGCTTCGCTCCATCCGGGCTACAATTGCGGAGGGGAATGCGCATGAAAGGTCCCACTGCGAAGGTTCTTCGTCTGCTCGCTCCGCTGCTTCTCGTCGCCTGGACCGTCCCAAGCTTCGCGCTCGATTACCCGACGCGGCCGATCCGCTTCATCATCTCATTCGCGGCCGGCGGGCCGAACGACACCGTCGGCCGCATCCTGGCGCAATACCTGTCCGAGCAGCTCGGCCAGCCGGTCGTGGTCGAGGACCACGTCGGCGCCGGCGGCAATATCGGCATGGCCGACGTGCTGGCGGCGGCCCCCGACGGCTACACCATCGGCTTCGCGGCCCCCAACAACGCCATCAACCAGACGCTCTACGCCGCCATTCCGTTCGACTTCGTGCACGATTCCACGCCGATCGCCGGCACCATGAAGCTCGCCAACGTGATGGACGTGAACCTCAATTTCCCGGCCAAGACCTTGTCCGAGTTCATCGCCATGGCAAAGGCGGAGCCGGGCAAGATCAACTACGCCTCGGGCGGCGTCGGCACCTCGCCGCACATGACGGGCGAGCTGCTCGCCTTCATGACCGGCATCAAGATTACCCACGTGCCGTATCGCGGCACCGGGCCGGCGATGACCGACTTGCTCGGCGGCCAGGTGCCGGTGCTGTTCGACAACCTGCCGGGCTCGATCCAGCAGATCAAATCCGGCCGCATCCGCGCGCTCGGCGTCACCACCAGGGAGCGCGTCGATTCCTTGCCCGACGTGCCGACCATCGCCGAGACCGTGCCCGGCTACGAGGTGTTCGTGTGGTACGGCATCAGCGGCCCGAAGGGCATGCCTGACGAAATCGTCGCCAAGCTCAACGCCGCCGTCAAAGCGGTGCTGGCCAAGCCCGAGCTCAAAGCGCGCTTCCACGACCTCGGCGGCGAGCCGATGCCGCTGAGCCCGGCCGAGTTCGGCAAGCTGGTCGCCGACGAGACCGCCAAATGGGCCAAGGTGGTGAAGGCGGCCGGGCTGCGGGTGGAGTGACGCTTACGTCCCGGTGAACACCGGCTTGCGCTTCGCCATGAAGGCGGCGCGGCCTTCGTTGTAGTCGTTGCTGGTGAAGCAGGTCTCCACCATCTCGACGGTGCGCGCCACGTTGCGCGTGCCTTCGTCCTTGAGGATTTCGCCGACCGTGTATTTCACCGCCTTGATGGTGAGCGGCGCGTTGGCGCAAATCATATCGGTGACGCTTTTGACGTAGCTTTCCAACTCCGCCGGCGGCACCGCGCGGTTGATCAGCCCCATGGCCAGCGCCTCCTGGGCGTCGAACTGGCGCGCGGTATAGAAAATCTCCTTGGCGAAGGCCGGGCCGACGACGTCAACGAGGCGCTTGAGGCCCGCATAGCCGTAGCCCAGGCCGAGCTTGGCGGCGGGCACCGCGAAGCGCGAATTGTCGGTGGCGATGCGCAGATCGCAGCAGGTGGCGAGCCCGAGCCCGCCGCCGATGCAATAGCCGCGGATCATGGCGATGGTCGGCTTCGGAAACTCGTAGATGCTGGCATAGGCGGCTTCCGACTTGGCGCCGTAGGCGCGCGCCGCCTCGAGGTTGGCGCGCTCGCTCTCGAACCGCGAAATGTCGGCGCCGGACACGAACGCCTTGCCGCCGGCGCCGGTCACCACCACGACGCGGATGTCGTGGTCGGCGGCGAAATCGTCGAGGATGCGCTTGGTCGCCTCCCACATGTCGAGCGACACGGCATTGAGCTTTTCCGGATTGTTGAAGGTGACGATGCCGACGCCGCCTTCCTTGCGCGAGAGCATCTTGTCGGTCTGCGTCATTGTGTATTTTTCCTCTTTTCACTTCCCGTCATGGCCGGGATTGTCCCGGCCGTCCACGTCTTGGCGCCGAAGTCGCGGATGCCCGGCACAAGGCCGGGCACGACGATTGATGATGGTTCATTA